>CBCPND010000087.1:0-34232 GCA_965120395.1 uncultured Helicobacter sp. | reverse complement strand
AATTTATAAGTGTATTCAAACGCAAAAACACCATTTGGGTCAAATTGCGTAGCACTCTTTGAAGGTATAACCCGATAAATAGCATCTATGCGATTATGCTTGCCAAGCGCAAGGGTTATACCTGCTTGCATAGCGATAAATGCGCGTTTGCGCATATCTGAGAGTGAGTTATGATTTATCTCATCATAGAATATATACGCATCCCCGCCAATACCTAAAAGTCCGCCAAGATAGATGCCTTTCTTTATGGAGAGCGGGAATTCTGCAATCGCATCAATCCCTAAAGATATCATCGCAAGAATACTTTTGCGCCCCCACACGCCAATAATAAAATCCATAAATCCACGCACACCGACATAATGATTAAAAAATGTATAGACACCGCCTTTAATGCCAAGTGTTGGGATTATGCCAGTATGCACATCTTGAAAAAGCAAGCTTCCTCCAGCACTTAAGCCGATAAATTTACCATTTTTGCTTTGAGTGATAGCTGTGTAATTGCTTATAGCTTCATAGATTCCAGTATCATCGATAAATGATTCCTCGCTCAATTCATCACCATATAAAGAACCCAAGCAAAATGCGATAAATATCAAACTCCTTAGAAAATATTTCATTTTTCCTCAAATAAAATAGTGTATAATCCCAAAATTATATAACACAATTACTGAAAAAGGCTTGAGTTTATATGTCAAAGACACCATCATTTCGCATTGAAGAATCTTTAGAACAAAGGGGGATTATTTTAGAGGGGAGTTGGGATTTTAGAGTGAAAAAGCCACTGCTTAAAGCACTTCAAAAAGCCCTTGAGAATGGGCGCGTAGATTTTATTGATTTTCATAATGAAGCGAGAATTGATTTTGCCTTTGGGGCGTTTTTTAATCAGCAAATTAAGCGCCTATCCTTAATGCCCAGAATCAGCGCGCAAGAAAAGATTAGTGAGATTCTTGCCTTGTGTGATTATAAAAAACCAAAGCAAGAGCCTAAAATCTTGCAATTTAAGGGGTTTTTTGAATCGCTTAATGATTTTGGCAAGGAATTTTTTAGGAGCTTGATTGATTTTATCAATTTTGTTGGAATGAGCTTTTATTATTTGTTTTTTGCATTTAGGGGTAGAAATACTATTCGATTCAAGTCGTTTTTATTCCATATCAATGAATCTGGATTCAAGGCTTTGCCTGTGAGTTTGCTTGCTTCTTTTATCGTTGGCTTTACGATTACTTTGCAAGGGGCAGTGCAGCTGGAGTATTTTGAAGCACCACTTATGGCAGTAGAAATGGGCGCGAAGCTTTCTTTGCGCGAGATTGGACCTTTTGTATTGGCACTTGTGATAGCTGGGAGAAGTGCATCAAGCTTCACTGCACAAATTGGTGTTATGCAAATTACAGAAGAAATTAATGCTATGAAAACTATGGATTTTAATCCTATATATTTTTTAGTGATTCCGCGTTTGCTGGCATTGGTTTTTATTTTACCTTCGCTTGTGTTTTTAGCTGATATATTTTCACTTATTGGCGGGGCGATGGCTACTTATTTGCATTTGGGTATGGATTTTAGCATATATATAGATAGGCTATATGAGACGGTGGATTGGACACATTTTTGGGTAGGGATTATTAAGGCTCCATTTTTTGGTGCTGTGATTGCACTTGTTGGGTGTTTTAGAGGGTTTTGCGTTAAGGGTGATACGCAAGATTTAGGACACCTTACTACCGTTAGTGTCGTTAATGCATTGTTTTGGATGATTACAGTTGATGCGATTTTTTCTTTCATCACTGTGCGAATGGGGGTGTAAAATGGGTGAAAATATTATTGAAGTGCGTAATTTATACTCTCATTATGGAGATCGTATGGTGCATAATGATATAAGCTTTGACATTAAGAGAGGCGAGGTTTTTGGTATTCTTGGAGGCACGGGAAGTGGGAAAACGACGCTTTTGCATTCAATGATTTTACTTCATAAGCCTACAAGTGGTGAAATTAGAATCTTTGGCAAGGATATTTGGAGTCTTAAGGATAAAAAAAGAAGTGCATTTTTGAATCGTTGCGGTGTTTTATTTCAATTTGGTGCGCTCTATACTTCTCTTACGGTGCTTGAAAATATCAGTATAATGCTTGAGGAAAATAGCCAATATCCACGATCTGCAATCAATGAAATAGCAAAGGCATTAGCCCATATTGTCGGGCTAGATTCTAAGACATATAATTTGTTTCCTTATGAATTAAGTGGTGGGATGAAAAAGCGCGTAGGTTTGGCGCGTGCGTTGGCATTAAGCCCTGAGATTTTGTTTTTAGATGAACCCACAAGCGGGCTAGATTCTGTAAGTGCGCAATATTTTGATGAGCTTATTTGTGAATTGCGTGATGAGTTTAAAATCACGATTGTGACAATTACGCACGATTTGGATTCTATCAATGATACTACTAATCGATTTTTAATGCTAAAAAATGGTAAAATAGAGTTTTTGGGTAATTTAAGTGAGCTAAAATACAAAATCTCATCGCTATCAGAGGGGAATTTATTTCATAGTAAAAGAGGAGAACGTCTGTGGAAAGACAGGTCAATTTTATCTTGATAGGGTCTTTATCTTTTTTTATTGTGATTATGTTTGTGGCTTTTTTGCTGTGGTTTGGGCGCATAGACATAGGAGATAACAAGATAAAGAAATATTATATCTACACAGAGCACGATATCTCAGGCATCGCCCTTAGGACACCCGTGAAGTATAAAGGCATCATCATAGGGAATGTGGCAAAAATCTCATTTGATAAAAACAATATCGGACTTGTCAAAATCACCCTCACAATAAACAAAGAGATCCCTATAAGAGAGGGTTCAACGCTTATTATGGATTCTCAAGGATTGGTTGGGATGAGCTATTTGTCTCTACATCAGAATCCAGATGGGAAAATTATAGATGATAGCAGTGAGGCAAGGCTGGTTTTAGAGAAAAATTTTATGGGAAATATTACCAATCAAGTCGATAAAATCGCCACGGGCATTACAGAAGTGCTTAATAAACAAAATATCAATGACATCACACAAGCTATAAATTCTCTAAGTGCGTTTGCCGTGCGTTTAGACGCAATGAGCGATAGCATTGATACGATCGTAAAATCAACAGCAAATATTGCTAAAAATCTTGATAGAAAATTCCAAGAAGGGCAATATGATCTTGCTCCTACTCTTAATCAGGCTCAAAGAAGCTTACAAAATCTTGATGCAGTGCTGCAAAAGGGCTCAAATATCCTTGATAAATTTAATGACAATCCTTACAAAACGCTTTTTGGAGAACATTGATGAAAAGAGAATTGATTATAAAAGCCTTGATAATGGCATTTACTTTGGCAGGGCTAATGAGTGGATGCGTGGATGTTAAGATTAAAACCCAAATCCCTAAGGATGAGTATTATCGACTTGGGAGTGTTGATTTTGGAAGCTGTAAGACACAGCCTATGAGAGTGCGTCTAGAACTTGATGTGCCACAATATCTTAACAGCACTAATATTTTGCTTTTAAAATCTTCTGGAAAAATAGAGTATCTAGAGAATGCAAAATGGGTGGATTTACCTTTGGTTTTATTTAAAGAAGCCCTGCAGGCTCAAGCATTGGAGAAGTGCTTTTTTATCACGACTATTGGGTCAGAATCTAGGAGTATCATCATACGCATTAAAGAATTTTACATTACAGAAGATTCTGCAAAAATCGCCATTTTATATTCAGCATTCCACCGCCAGCAGTTATTGCACTCAAAGGTTATCAAACAAAACATACCCTTAGCAGATCGATCCAAAGAAGGTAGAATCCAAGCTATGCAAGTGGCTGTGGATAACTTAATAGAAGATATTATAAAACAGCTTCAATCGTATGAGTAAATATCTTTAAAAGAGCCATAAATGAGAATTCCGCGTCTTAAATCCTCACTCTTGCATAAAATCTTTGTTGCCGCTTCGATTCGGCGCTGGAATGATCAAGCTTGCCCGGTTGAGTTTGTCGAGCTTGATAAGCAGGCTCATAAAATGGTCATCACATATATTCTTGCGAAATATGAAGAAATGGATGGTAGGAGTGTTGATTGGGAGAAAATTATTTTATATTTTTGCTTTGAGTTTTTTGCGCGCGTTGTGCTTACAGATATTAAGCCACCAGTTTTTTATGAGCTTGAGAAATATCACAAAAAAGAATTGGCAAAATTTGTAATCAAGGAGCTTAGAGAGGATCTGCAAGAGTATGAGTTTTTTAGCGATTTTGAGCATTTCTTAACTCATCCAATCCGGAATTTAGAGACCAATATTTTACGCGCGGCACATTATTACGCATCAAAATGGGAGTTTGATATTATTTATCGCTTTAATCCAGATATGTTTGATGTGGATAATATCAAGCGCAGTATTGATAAAGAGGTAGAAGAGCATTATAATCTTAGTGGAATGCGTCAAATCGCACTTTTTAAGCAGGTATCAGAAATTATTACAATGTTTGGGCAGTTAAGATTCCAGAAGCGCTGGAGTCAGACTCCTCGCGTGCCAGCGACTTCTGTTTTAGGGCATACATTAGTGGTGGCGATTTGTGGGTATCTTTTAAGCCTTGATTTAGGTGCGTGTAAGCAAATGCGCATCAATCACTTTTTGGGCGGATTATTTCACGATTTGCCCGAGATTTTAACGCGTGATATTATCTCACCGATTAAAAGCAGTGTTGCTGGGCTTGATGAGCAGATTAAAATCATAGAAGAAAAGGCAGTAGAAGATAAGATTTTAGCGCATATGCCAGAATCTATTTGCGCTGATATTCGCTATTTTACGCGCAATGAGTTCGCTAATCGCTATCAAATCGAGTATTTCACGCATTATGCAAAAAATGCAAATGAGCTATTTTTGGATTTTAATAGCGATGAGTATAATCCTGTGTGTGGCGAGTTTCTAAAGGTGTGTGATCATTTAAGCGCATTTTTAGAAGCAAAGATTTCAATGAGTCACGGAATCTCAAGTAGAGATCTGCAAGAAGGCGCACAAGGACTCTTAGAAAAAAGAAAAAATGAGAATCTAAACAATCTTGATTTGGGCATACTTTTTAGGGATTTTGCCTAATGGAGCTTATTGTATATCTTACAAATGATGATAATGTAATGGCATTTTTGCTGTTACTTTTGCGCTTTAGTGCGGTTTTGACATTTTTCCCATTTTTTGACTCACAGCTTGTGCCAATTTCTGTGCGCGGGGCACTGGCGTTTTTTTTAACAATTTTATTTTTACCTATTGCGCCACTATCGGCTCATATCACAAATTTACCAGATTTATTGGTAGCGGCTTTTATGGAGATCGCACTTGGATTTATGGCGTCATTGATATTGCAAATCGTCTTTAATGCCCTCTCACTTGCAGGCGATAGCATAAGCTTTTCTATGGGTATGACAATGGCTAGTGCTTATGATCCCGCAAGTGGGAACACAAGACCAATTATCGTTCAAGTGATTATGATTCTAGCCATAACCCTTGCTTTAATACTCAATTTCCACCACCTTATTTTTCAATTTATCGCCCACACTCTGCAATCTATGCCTTTAGGGCAGGTTAGATTCTCGCCACAATTTGCCACTTTACTTATAAAGAGTTTTGGTGGGATGTTTGCACTTGGCTTTGCTATGGCATTTCCTGTGCTTGGGATTATTTTGCTTACTGATGTGGTGTTTGGGATGATTATGAAAACCCATTCACAATTTAATCTTTTTTCATTTGGATTCCCGCTTAAAATAGGTGTGGCTTTGAGTGTGATTATCCTTGTGATTCCGGGTATGATGTATCATTTTCGCACGGATTTATATGAAGCGTTTAAAGCCTTATCACAAGTTTTTTAGAATCTAATAATGGCATTCAGTAATGAGCGATAAATCCTTGATTCTGCGCAAAGCGCTTGGACACTTGCGCCAAAGTAAGCTCGCTTTGCGCTTTACTTGATAGCAACAATTTCTCATCTCAATTCTTAGAATGCAAAAGGTGTAAAAGGTATGTAGATTCTGTAACGATTGCTGATTTCTAAAAGGCACGCACACCAAGTGTGCTAACCTTCCAAAAAATCCTCAAAACTTCCAAAGTGCCACCGCAAAACAAGCCAAAGGTGCCGTTTCTTTATAAATGCTAGAATTTTGTTTTAGATTTTTAAAATCTAAAATACAGATTCTAGGTTTTTTTGATAAAATGGGTGCATTTAAATTAAGGGATTGCTATGGGTATATTTTCAAAGATTAAATCTAGAATCAAGAGTTTTTATATTTTTCGGGAGTTTTATAAAATCCACGATCTATCTCATCGTAATATCAGAGATACAAATGCCATTATCACAAGCCAAATTATCGCAAGTCTGCATACGCCAAATGCTACTCAAGCGATTTTAGCGCTGATAAAAAGAAATCGCCCTTGCAAAATGATATCTGATAGCAAAAATATAATGCGCTATTTAGAGCTTGTGCGCCCAAGCGTGAGTTCTCAGCTAGAACTCGTACGCATTGGTGGTGATGCCGATGGTGGATATTGTATGCCCCCCCCCAAGCAACCTTTAATTGCCCTTGTAAAAAGAGCAATACTTTAGATTCTAATCCAAAGGCACTTTCTTTAGGTGTTTCTGCGTATTCTCCCTGGGATTTAGAGATGGCAGAGCGGGGCTATGATGTGCTTGAGTTTGATGCAAGCATTAAGAAGTCCCCTTATCCTAATCATCCTCGCATTAAGTTTTTTAAGAAATTTGTAGGTGTGCAAGATAGCACAGATACAATGAGCTTTGAGCGCGTGATTGCAGAATCTAAAATGAGCCAGAATCTCCCTAATATCTTGCAATGCGATATCGAAAATGCCGAATGGGAGATTCTAGAGAAAATCGATATAGCACTTTTGGCACAATATTTCACACAAGTGATTTTTGAGTTTCATCAATGCGATCCTGATGATGAGCAGAAAAGCTTGTATAGGTTTAGAATCTTAGAGAAGTTATTAGAATATTATACGCCAGTGCATACGCATTTTAATCTACATTCTACGATGTTTGTCTGTGAGAATCCTAAAATTTCAGAATCATTGCGTGCGTTACTTTGGTGTGGCGTGGTTGAGGTGAGCTATGTGCGTAAGGATTGCTTGCCAGAGGATATAAAGCTAGCACAAGGTGTGTATATTAGGGATGTTGATTATCCTAATTCTCCACTAATGCCCGATATGCCAATTATTTTTCCTTAAATTATTTTGCATTTTGGCATTGAAGTTTTGTGTCAAAAAATGTTTTATGCTTGTAAAAGTTTGCTACAATAGAATCTAATCAAATCTTGAAGGAGATGATATGACAAAACTTTTATTTGGCGTGAGTGACACGAATGAATGTAGGCAGGCTATTAAGACGATTATTAGGCTTTTTGGACATCGTGAGGAGATTGAGCTTACTTTACTACACGTCACACCTGAGGTGCTTGTGTATGCAGAAAGTGGAATTGTGGATTATGGGACAATTGAGAGTATCGAGCAAGAAAAGTCAAATGAGATTCTAGAAGAATTTGAACAGACTTTCAAGGCTGAGGGCATTGTTTGTAAGAAGATTTTACGCACAGGGAATCCTATTGATGTGGTGCTAGAGATCGCAGATGGGTTTGATTTGTTAGTGATTGGGGCTAGTGAATCCTCATTGCTTCATAGAATCTTTAGCTCTCATCAAAATAGTTTTATTAATTCTTCGCCTATACCTGTGCTCGTGGCAAAATAGAGAGTTTAATGTCAAGGATTCTAGCTTTATTTTTGCTTTCTATTCAATGCGGGTTTGCCCTAGAGTTTGGTGGAATGGGGAATCTCTCAGCTGGAATGGGAGGCGCAGGAGTGGCGCTTAAAAATTCACCCTTTGCGCTGTATTATAATCCTGCACTTTTGAGTGCGGAAGATAGCATTAAATTTGGCTATTCTGTTGGTGCGGAGCTGCGTGAGAAAAACATTGATAAAATTGCAGACATTGATTTAAATAATTTTACTCAAGTGGCAGAAAATTTTATCGGACTGCTTGGAAGTAGCACAAACACAAGTGTAGATAGTTTTGCAGGGATTCTAGAATCTGCGCTTGATAGTGTTAGTGGAAATTCAGCGGGCACACTTAAAGATAAGCTTGAATCTTTTCAGGCAAGTAATGGCAACTGGGGTGATCTTATAGCAGCCATACAAAGTGAAGCAAATAATTCAACTAGCCTTACTGATAGTCAAAAAGATCTTATAAGCAATGTCGCTAGCAGTATAGATTTTGATAATCTCACCATAGATTCTAATGGTAATATCTCTGGGATTAGCGTGAGTTTTGGTGGAGATGCGGCTATGGATAAGGCAGTGCAAGATTTACAAACCATTAAGGATGTCTTACAAAATGGTTCTGTAAGGCTTGTTAGCCAAAATGGTGTTGCTTTTCAGTTTGTGCCCGCGTTTGCTAGGAAGACTTTGGGTGCCTTTGGAGTGGGATTTTTCTCATCATTTTATGGGAGCACTTCAATTAGCGCAGATTCTAATCGAATGGAGCTGATTTTAGAGAGTGGTGGGAATTATTATAAAGTCCAAATAGGTGATAGTGGATTCTCATATATACAAACAGATAAGGATGACTACGAGCAACATTCTATTGAGTATGCTTTGCAGCAAGGAGCGCATTCTTTGGTGACGCGTGCTTTTTGGATAAATGAGATTCCAATTGGTTATGCGCATACTTTTCATCTTAAGAATATGAACCTCAATTTTGGTGTGAGTGCAAGGCTAATGAGTGCGAGTAACGCACAAAGTAGTATAGGAATCTCAACAAGCACAGATTTTGTATCAGAGGGCAAGAAGTTTTTTACAAGCAGTAATTTTGAGACTAAAATGGCTGTGGCGGTGGATTTAGGCACGATGCTTGAGATTGATTTACCGGATTTTAGGTATTTGACTTTTGGCTTTGTGGCTAAGAATATCAATACCCCAAAATTTTCTTATACAAGTGGAGAAATTGCGATAAAGCCACAATATCGCATTGGTATGGCATATAATCAAAAGCATTTTGTGTTTGCTTTTGATGCGGATTTGAGCAAAAATGAAATGATTAGCGATAGCATTGATCGCCCTTTTAGTCAGATGATTGGCGGAGGTGTGAAGTTTGATATTAAGGCATTTGATTTGCGCCTTGGGCTTATGAAGGACATTCGTCAAGATGATGGGCTCATTATCACGGGTGGCGTGAATATTTTAGGGTTTTTAGATTTAGCCCTGCAAGCTGGCACAGAGCTCGGTCAGGCACAAGGCTATCGCTTTCCTAGGTATTTAAGTATTCGCTTGGGCGGAAATTTCTCTTTTTAAAACTTAAGATATTTTTTAATATAATACAGGTTTTAAAGGTTTATTATGAGGCGAATTTTTATCATTTGTGCTTTTGCTTGTGGCTTAAATGCGCTTGATTTCTCACATTGTAGAAACTACTATAAACAAGCCACAACAACCATAGATTCTACTTTAGTATATTCTGTGATGTATAATAATAAGCCTCATCTCATTGCCTTTTCAAAGACACCGCTAAAATCTAAAAACATCATCAAAAAGGATGTATTTTTAGGGCTTTATTTGCTAAAAGGGCAAACGCCATTAAGTTATACGCTAAAGCCGCTTGATAATTTCTCGCGCACAAGGGAGCTCTCCGCCATAAACGCAAAAGACGGCATAAAAGGCAGAGTTATCAATTTTGAAAAGGGTATTTTTGATTTAGGTAAATTTTCATCAAATCTACCTAAAGATTCTGTGATAAGCAATATTTGCTATCAGATTTATGGCATAAGAGTTGATTCTAGGTTTTTTATGCCTAAGATTCTCATTGATAGATTCTTATCCGAGAAGGGCGGAATATATGGCGATATTGGCATTCGCGTAGCGCAGAATAAAAACGATGTGGCAGTCACACAAATAGATTTATTCTTTCCAGATAATCCATTTAAACAAGGCGATAAGATTCTAGCTATTAATAAAAAAAAGATTAAGAATCTAGTGGATTTTGAATGGAGTGTGGCTAATTTAGCCCCAAAAAGCGTGGCAAAAGTCACAATTTTGCGCGCAAATAAAAGGCTTGAACTTGATGTGAAGGTTGATTATCGCTATGGGGGAGGCTTGATAAGCGATACATTTTTTGAGCGCTTTGGCGTAGTGTTTGATAATAATCTTGTGATACGACATATCGCTAAAGAGTTGCCATTTTCGCTATCGCAATTAAGTGTTGGCGATGAGTTAATATGGATCAATAAAATACCAGTTAGAAAAAATGATGGTTTTTGGCATTTACGCCAGCTTTTCTCGCAGGCTTTTATGACAACAAAAGAAGTTGAATTGCTCGTGCTTCACGAGGGTGTGCAAGTCTTTATTCGATCAAAATTAAAATAACAAAGAGGTAAAATGCAAGATTATAAAAAAATATGCGCAGATTTTGAAGAATTTGTGCAAACCTATGAAGTTGAAATACTTGGATTCCACCCGCATTTTAAAAAGGCATTTTGGGAGATGATTAAAAATGGTGGCAAGAGATTCCGCCCAAATTTAATACTAGCAGTCGTGCAAGCGCTAAATCCTTTACTTATCAAAAATGCTTTTCTGCCCTGTTTAGCGATAGAATGCTTGCATACATATTCTTTAATCCACGATGATTTGCCCTGTATGGATGATGCTAGTTTAAGGCGCGCTCATCCGACATTGCATAAAAGCTATGATGAGACTACAGCAGTTTTGGTCGGAGATGGGCTAAATACTTTTGCATTTTATCTACTTGCACAAGCGAAATTAAGTGCAGATATTAAAATAGCTTTAATTAGCGAGCTTGCTGAAAATGGCGGTATAGGAGGAATGATTATCGGGCAGGCGATGGATTGCTTCTTTGAGAATCAAAAGCTTGGGCTAGAAGAGCTTAAAATCATTCATCTTAATAAAACCGCCAAACTCATTGCCACAAGCTTAAAATTTGGCGCGATTATTACTAATGCTTCAGATGAATTAACTAAGAATCTATGGGATTTTGGGTTAGAACTCGGAGTATTCTTCCAAATTCGAGATGATGTGATTGATGTTGTTTTAGATTCTAGTACTGCTGGAAAGACTACGCAAAACGATGGTGCAAAAAATAGTTATGTAAATTTATTAGGACTTTCTCGCGCAAAAGATATGCTAAAAAGCTATCAAACCTTCATTATTGATAAAATGCAGATTTTCCCAGAAGCTTTAAGAGGGAATCTAGAATTTTTATTAAGCGTGTTTTTTAAGGAGTTATGATGAAAAATATCTTAATCACAAATGATGATGGTTATGATTCTAGGGGATTATTAGCTCTCAAGGATGCCCTTTCACCTCTTGGACGCGTGCTTGTTGTCGCGCCGGCGCGTGAGAAGTCAGCTTGTGGGCACGGACTTACAATTACAAGACCACTTCATTTTATAAAAATCGATGATGACTTTTATAAGCTAGAAGATGGCACACCTACAGATTGTGTGTATTTAGCACTTAATGCGATATATGAGAATAAGCCTGATTTAGTCGTTTCTGGAATTAACATTGGCTCAAATATGGGTGAGGATGTTACATATTCTGGCACGATTGCAGGTGCTATGGAAGGTGTGATTGCTGGGATTCCAAGCATTGCGATCTCTCAGCTTGTGCCAGATAAGAATCTAGCCAAAGAGTATGATTTCAGTTTAGCCCAAGAAGTAGCTTATGATATTGCCCAAAAAGTGCTTCAAAATAATCCTTTAAAAGAGCGTAAATTCTTAAATGTTAATATCCCAGATGCCAAAAAATCTAAAGGCTATAAAATCACAGAGCTTGCGTGGCGAATATATGGGAATGATGTAAAGCTAGGGCGTAATCCTCGCGGACAAGAGTATTATTGGCTTGGCACACATCCGCTTGAGTGGAAAGAGCGCAGTAGTGAGATTCTCTCAGATTGTGCTGCTACAACTCAAGGCTATGTCTCAATCACACCCTTAAGTGTGAATCTCACAAGCTATGATGATTTAAAGGATTTAAAAGAGTGGCTATAGGTTCATAAGTCTAAAATGACGAGCTTTTGAGAATAGATTCTGGGTGTCGATGCTTAAGGTAAGCATTTGCTGAAGTGCTAGGGTGTTATTTGGCAGTGAGTAGAACATAAAGCTAATGTTTGTTTTAAGCCAAGTGGTCTTATATTCGTAATATAAATTAATGCGGTTGAAATTGTTTGCTTGATAAAAGGGCAAGCCATCATAGAAATCTTCACCATATGGATTAAAATAGCGCATTTGTGATTTGCCAAAATAATAGCTCTCCTCAATCCCAAAGCCTTTGTATTGTGCTTTAATGCTTGCCTCCCAACCTAAGCCATTATAAAATGGATCAAGCCCGCTTGTCTTTCTTTTACGCTCTAGTGATGATAGTGTGCCAAATTGAATCTGAGCTTTATCCATCATTTTAAAAAAAGGTTTTAAATCCACACCTACAAAGACATTATAATAGATTTTATCCATTAGATAGGTCCCCTCATTATCTACCCCTAATATTTCATCATTTTTGAAGTGATAAACAAGCACATTTGCGCCTAAAAATGCATATTTTAAGAAATTCATACGCCCAGAGAAAAGTATAAAAAATTCATCATTTCTTTTTTGTAGATTCCCGCCATACCAGTCAAACACAAACTCCGCATAGCCGTTGATTTTAGATTCTGGATTAGAGATGTATTGTAATAATATGCCATTGGTGTTTGGGTTGAAAAACAAAAAATCTTGTCTAAAAAAGCTTAAAGGATACTCCCCGATCCAATATTTGCGCGAGAAAATACCAAGATTTGCCCTGAAATTAGGAATTTCATAGCGATAATATGCGCTTATGTTGGCTTTTGTAGGGAAGGTGGTCGCACCCATATTTTGAATGACATAGCCCCCAAACATCAATGAGTGGTTTTTGCCAATGCCTAAGCCAATTTCAGGGCTTAATCTTATGGCATAAAGCGTTCTTGTCGCCCAATATCCCTCGCTACCCTCAGTATTATCTAAGTAAAAATCAAAGCCAAGATTGTATTTAAAATACACAAGATTCTCTTGTAATGGCGCAAGATCTTTGGATTTAAGATTAGATTCTGTGGTGCTTGTTGGGGGAGTTTGATTAGGGTTGTCGGCGTGTGTTGAGATGGTTTGATTAGGATTAGCTTTGACAAATAACGCTATACAAAATAAAAAACACAATAATCGTATCACTTCTACTCCCCTTAATTTCTTTGATGTGGGGTGGATTCTATCATAAATGGCTTGGTTTTTCAAGATTACAGAATTAAGAGGGCAAGTGATTTGGGTTTAGCAATTGCTAGTTTGTGGAATTTTGTTTGCTTCAAGATCTCAAAGAGTTAAAGGGAAGAAAATGGCACGAAGTGGCTTTTTTAAGAGGCTTAAAATCCGACCCACAGATTTTATTTTCCTTGTGCCGATGTGCATTGCTTTATATTTTGTATATAAATATGAATTTAAGCAAATCAGCCAAAAAGTCTCAAAGCAAAGACAAGAAGAACAAATACGATCTTTTGAAACACTTCAAATAAATTGCATAAAAGGCGATATTATAGCGTGTGATAAGCTCAATCAGGATTTCATAAAACAAAAAGGATTGTGATGCAAGAAGGTTTTAAAAAGATTTTTATAAAAATAGCGTTTTTAAGCGTGATTGGTGGAGAGTGTCTTATTGTTGGTTGTGCCAAACAAGAATATGCAAGCATAATTGAACCTCCGAGTCTCAAATGCGCAAACATTGAACTTGAAATTCACCAAGGAGACAATAAGATTCGAATTAACCAAAATGATGTTTTAAGATTGGTGATTGGGAGTTTGAATGAGTCTTGCGAGATTTTTAAAGATAAGATGAAGCTTGATGTGGGCTACTCAAGTGAACTTGAAGAAGAGATTAAAACCACGATTTTTACATTCCAAGAAAATAAAGTCGCAAAAGTTGCAATTAGTTTAAAGTTTAACTCTGCTTCTGGCACACAGCAAGCCAAAGGTACAAGTTCATTAAATGTGAATAATAAAAAGCTATTAAAAATCACTCAAGGCGCGATAATCAGCCAAGAGGATAAAGAAAATCTTATTCAAAAAGCTTTTGATGTGGCTTGGCAAAAAGTCCAAGAAATGCTTTTAGAGAAAACACAAAAAGTATCACAGATGATAAAGTCATCCCCCCAAGAACCACGATCTTTAAAATTGTCACAAGAGCAGTGGGTTGATGCAGATTAGAATCTATTATGAAGATACGGATTGCGGTGGTATAGTCTATCATACAAACTACATTAAATATTGTGAGCGCGCAAGAAGTGAGATATTTTTTAAAAAACTAATATTGCCTCAAAAGGAAAATTGTGGGTTTGTCGTGAGTGCGCTTGAAGCGCGGTTTTTAGGTGTCGCAAGACTTGGTGATTTGCTTGAAGTGAGAAGCAGGCTTGCCAAAATTAGTAGGGTACAACTTTGGCTTCATCAAGAGATTTTTAAAATCAAAGAATTTAGCGAACCCCATACTCAAGATGTGCAAAAATCGATCTTTAGCTGTGATGTCAGGCTTGCTTATGTGGATACAATAAAGCAAAAACCTATGCCTATACCGCAAGATCTTTTAGTGCCATTATGTGATGATATTGATTAGGAGTGTAAATGCGACATCTTGAAGGAAAGCCAGAGATCGCATATCCTTGCAATTGGGAGTATCGTGTCATTGGCGAGGATGAGAAGCGCGTTGAGATTGTTGTAAGCGAGATTGTGAAAAAACCTTATACTTTGGAGATTAAAAATCGCAAAGGTAGATTTGTTTCATTGCATCTTGTGGTTGGCGTTGATGATGAAGGTGAGAGAAATGAGATTTACAGGCTTTTAAGCACACATCAAGAAGTAAGGATGGTGCTTTAGAATCTTTATTTTTTGCTCTTTTGTTGAGGTATGACTTCTTGGATAATGTTTTGTATAAGTGGATTTGCTATATTGGTGTTTTGCGCGATATCGATATTAAACACAATTTCATAGGTTTTTGCCTCGCTTGGCTTTTGTATGCGTATAGGGATATTGACAATAGCGCTTGATGAGGTTTTATTAAGCTCTGATATAAAATTCCAAAGATTCTGGATATTTGGTGTTTGGGCTGTAATCTGATATATAATAGTTTTGATTTGAGTTTGGCTATTTGTTTGCTCGGATATTTTTTTAATGGTGTGTTTTGTAAAAAGTCTTTTTGAGATATTGTGGATAATCTCATAGGAATTGGTATTATTGAATCTATTGAGCAAAGGCTGATTTTCTTGTAAAAATGATGAAAGTCTATCTTTGGAGGCATTAAAGCCCTTTTGAGCTTCATTGTAGATGATCTTGTTTTTACGCTCAACAATATATTCTGCCTTAAAATCAAGAATAGTAGGCCAAAGAATATAGCTAAAAAATGCCAAAATCCCGCTCACATACAAGATAGCAAAAATCATATTTTTAAATATTAAATCTACATCAAGATTCTTGAGCGAATTGTTTGGACTCATCATCATTCCTTGTTTTTATTTTGACTTATTGATATAAACTGGTGCCAGCCATTTGGCAATGGATAAAAGCTTACATTTGATTTGTCAAAATTTGCCTTTAAAGAAGCTTGAAGCCCGAGACGAAAAAAATCTTTTGATGGAGTTATACCTTTTAAAATAAGTCTTGTGTCTGATAGTTCAATGGAGTTAATCGTGATTTTATCAGGGATAAGATCAAGGAGATTTTGGATCTTTTCTTTGCGTATATTGTTCTTATCGATGCGATTATTTGCTAGCGTGGCTTCATAAATAAGCCTCTCATAGTGTATATCAATAGCTTTAGTTTTACTCCGTATGTCAGCTTGATCGTGCTTATATCTTTCTATGCGCTTGGTGGTATTGATAATTTCTGTTTGCAAAAATGCATTAAAACCTACCAAAATAATTGCAGTAAGAACAATATAAAACCACCAAATTTTTGTTACTTTGTTAAAGATATTTTTAGATTGAGGTTTTATAAAGCTTAATCTCATATCTTTTCTCCAATTTCTGTGCGCGCAAACTGAATTAGGGCACCCAAAAGGTCAAAATCCCTCTTGACAGATTCTATCATTGTCTCTCTAGCGATAAGACTAAAGGCATCATCATTGATTTTGCACGCATCTAAAAATATAATTTTATCAATAAAAGTGCCACCATACAGAGGGTTTTGATAATATTCCATAAGGGAATCCGTGATAGTTTTAGCGATAGTCTTAGCCATTGGTATATCATTATAATAGATGATTTTGTGATCCTCCTTTTCAAAATTAGGTATAAACATATCTAGCTTGAGATGATCTAATGAAAGATTTGATAATGAATCAAAATCACTCAAATCATCAATCTCATCATAGTTTGTAAAATATGAATTTTTCTGATATTCATCATCAGAAGTGTTTTGGACGTCACTACTCACTAAAAAAAAATTTGAAAATGATATTTTGCCCCCTTGTGCGATCATAAGAGTAATATTGCTACGTTGCAATAATACATATAGATTTCTGCCAGGCGTTGGGAAATGTTTGATATGATCGTGTATCAACAAAAATGGAGAGAATAAAAAATCAACACCATTAATATTATTATATCGGCGCAGAAAGTCCTTAAGCATAGCTTTTTTGGCAAAAAACAAAAGATTATCTTTGGTAACAATTTCACATTCATTGAGCTTGAGATCGCCCATTATAACCTTGCGATTATGTCTATGGAGCAATATGCCTTGAGCAAGGATTTTTAGCATTATTACCACATACGAAAAGGGATATTTCTTGCGATATTGGTAAATGAGCTTAATTGCATCCATAGGGATTTTATTATCAGTGACTTTAAATTCTTTGGTTACATCTTCTTTGATTGCACCATATTTCCTGCGCACAATCTTAAGGAAGCAACTAGAGGCATCAACATCAATCGCGATAATCACTTTACTAAAAAACAGCGATACCAAAGAGGTAAAAAGCCCCATATTTATCCTTCTTGCATTAGATGAATTTTTGCCCTTACTTCTTGTCTGGCTTGTTTTAGAGAAAGGGCAGAATCTATATAAAAACTTTCATACATATAATAGCATATTTTGCCAAAAGGCAAAGGTAACCTAAATTTATCCCAAGTTCTAAACTCAATGTAGAATTTAGGCTTAATGCGACAAAAAGTAATTGATTTTTTCGTTTTTTGTGCCATCATAATAATACCATCAGAGATATGATGATAAGGACCTCTTGGTCCATCAATGGCAATTCCTACATCATAGCCCTCCTTTAGGGCTTTAATCGATGATAAAAGGGCTTTAACACCTCCACGATTTGTGCCATTAGAATCTGTGCTTCCGCGGATAATCTGCATTCCAAAAAACTCACACATCCTAGCAATGAGCCCACCATCAAAATGATTGCTTGCGATGATATGGACATTTGGCTTTTTATTACGGAATCTCCGATATAAAAAGGGCATCATCAAAATCTCTCCGTGCCAAAATGCGATAATGGTGTTATCTAAATCTCTGTTTTTAAAATCAAAATGTTTTCTATTTAGCAGATATAAAATCCAAGCTAGAATCCACCCCAAGCGTGGGATACAGGCAAAAATTACTTTTTGCTTAAGGCTTTTTAACTTCATTACACTAAAGCTCCCATTATGCCAATGCTCCAAATAGGCTTCCACCTTCATTTTTTATAACTTTCACATCCACAAAATCCCCAATATTTAAAGCCTTACCTTGAATACAAATGAGTTTATTATTATCGCTCCTTCCTTCGCTAAAGCAAATTCCCTCGTCATTATGGATATTTTCAACTAAGATTGTATATCTTTTACCAATTTCATTTTTGGCATTTTCTTGCAGGATTTCTCTGTGACGCAATTGTAGAATCTGCAAGCGCGATTGGGCAATTTCTTTTGGCACGCAATTTTTTTCATCCCAAGAATACGCCAAAGTATGCGGTCTTTTAGAGTAAATAAAGCTATATAATGTATCAAAACGCACCTTTTCAAGCACATCCATCGTATCGCTAAAATCTTCATCAGACTCTCCGGGAAATCCTACGATTATATCTGTGCTAATTGTTAAGCTTGGGATTAGTTCTTTCATCATAGCCACACGATTTAAAAACCACTCTTTTGTATAACCGCGCCGCATAGATTTTAAGATTCTAGAAGAGCCGCTTTGAAGTGGCATATGAATGGATTTGCAAACCTTTTTATTGCGCGCAAATTCTTTTATAAAATCATCATCCATATGCAAAGGATGTGGCGAAGTAAAGCGGATTCTCTCAATCCCATCAATTTGTTCTAGCTCCACCAAAAGTGAAGCAAAATTTATAGCTTTATGGGGTGCTGAAAAGCGCACACCATAATTATTGACATTCTGCCCTAAAAGCAAGATCTCTTTAACACCATTTTGTGCAAGCTTTTTTGCTTCTTTGATGATTAAATCTGAAGGGATAGAAATCTCTTTGCCTCTTGTGTGTGGCACGATGCAATAAGCACAAGATTTATCGCAACCTATGGAGATGTTTAGAAGTGCTTTAATCTTGCTGTTTTGCGTGCCTTCAAATGTGTAAAGGCTATCATCAAAATCCAAATCCACTTCTATAGCCTTATCTTTATGAATGACTTGTGTGATTTTAGAGACATTGCGCGCACCAAGCACGAAATTCACACTCGGAGCTTTTTTAATAATTTCAGCACCCATATGACTTGCCGTGCAGCCACAAATACCAATTTTTGCATTTGGCTTTTTAATTTGCGTGTATTGCCCAATTTCTGAGAATAGTCTTCTTTCTGGTTTTTCTCGCACAGAACAAGTGTTAATAAGAATTAAATCCGCTTCTTTTGGTGTATCTGTGAGGGTGTAACCTTCTTTAGCCTGTAGTTCTGCGATCATATGTTCGCTATCGCGCTCATTCATCGCACAGCCTAAAGTCTGGATAAAGAGCTTCATTTAGGCGTTGTAATGATGTGGAATTGATAAATAAAATCTTTTGGATCAAGCCCATAGCGGATTTCATCCATATATACGGTTTTACCTTGAGATTCTAAGAAGGCTTTAGCTTTTTGTAAATCCTTGTGATTATTTTCTCTATCAAAATACAAAAAGATACTACTTTGATTTTGTGCGTCTATTTGTGCGTTTAGGTCTTTGATTTTTTCTTTTTTTGTGCTTTGTGCGATGTCTATTGCTGCTGTTTTTAGCTCCATTTTTTATGCTCCTAAAATTTTTAGCGCATTATATCTAGTAATGCCTTAAAAATTTGCTATAATGCCACAACTTCTAGTTTCTGCAACTACATTTAATCTAAACTTAAGGATAGCGATGGAAAAAATACTTGATCTTGTGGATATTATTGCGTGTGAAAAGGGGCTTGAAGCTTCTGTTGTATCGCAAGTTGTAAAAGATATTCTCATTAAAATCACCAAAAAATATTACAATGAGAATCTCAACTACATCATCGAAGATGACGAAGAGACGCGATCTTTTAAGATTATTCATTTAGTGCATATCTGTGCTGACGATGATGAGCGGCTAAAAAGCGATCCTGATAATTTTCAATCCATCTCTCAAGCTAAAGAGATTTCTGCAGATGTAAATATTGGCGATGAGCTGTATGTAGATTTGACACAAAAGATTCTAGGTCAAATGGGGAGAAACGCTATCAATGTGCTTTTTTCAGATTTGGAATATCATATTCAACGTGCAATCGAGAATCAGACTTTTGCGAGATTTAAAGAAATGGTTGGCAAAATCATTATAGGGCAGGTTGTAGGTATCGATGATAGCGAAAATACTTTTGTTGAGATCGAAGATGTGCGTGCAATTCTACCGCTAAAGAATAGGATTAAAGGTGAGAAATTTAAAGTCAATGATTCAGTGCGTGCGATTCTAAAAAATGTCCGCTTCACAAAAGAAGGCATTCATATCGAGCTCTCACGCACAACCCCTAAAATGCTTGAAGCCCTTTTAGAGCAAGAAGTCCCAGAGATTAAAGATGGTGAGGTGGTGATTTTTAAGAGTGCTAGAATTCCGGGCGATCGCGCAAAAATAGCTGTATATTCTACGAGTCCAAGAGTTGATCCTGTGGGATCAAGTGTGGGTTCTAAAGGTGTGCGCATAAATGCTGTGAGTAAGGAGCTTTGCGGGGAGAGTATTGATTGTATCGAGTATTCTGAGATTCCAGAGATTTTTATCACTAAAGCCATCGCACCCGCACAAATCGTATCTGTAAAGATTCTAACAAACACCGCTGAAGAGAAAAAAGCCCTAATCACCTTAATGTCAGATCAAAAAAGCAAAGCTATAGGTAAAAATGGTGTTAATATTCGTCTAGCTTCGATGCTTACGGGATTTGAGCTAGAATTAGAAGAGATAGATAATCAAGATTCTAAAGATTTCAAAGATTCTACAGCGCAACAAGAAAAACAACCTCAAAAAGTCGGAATCGATGCGCTTCAATCACTGTTTAAAGAATAAGTTTGGTTTGAGGAATAGCGGCTTATAGGGTTTTTAAGATTTTAGAAGTTTAGGAGGTTTGATGCCAGAATCTTTAGAATTCAAACCAGAATGCAACCAAGATTCTCGTCTAGAATCTAAACCGCAAAAATATAAAATTTTGAGATTACATTCTAGAAGATTTGTGAAATACGGATTTATCGGAGGGAGTGCTGCGGTTGTTAATCTTGGCGTTTTTGCTTTGTGTGATAAGGTTTTTGGGATTTTTTACATCATAAGTGGACTTATTGCCTTTGTCATCGCGACATATTGGAATTTTATCTTAGCACGCAAAGTCGTCTTTAAAGCCACAAACCATTCAAAACTTAAAGAAGGTGTGCTAATCTACCTTGTAAGTGCACTTGGCGCATTCATAGATATTGTCGTTTTATATGTGTGCGTGGGATTAGTGGGGTTAGATTCTCTATTGGCAAAAATTATTGCCATTGGTGTAGCGTTTGTATTTAACTTTTCTTTGCGGAATTTTGTAATTTACAAAGAGTGAGTTATATTCCTAGTAAAAGATTGAAGTGTATTGATAAATTACAATATCCATCCTACCTTATAATATTTTTGTTATTAAAAAAGTAGCTATTGGATTAGAAATTATAACAAATCGCTAAAATTGAAGTTTTTGGATTTTATCTATAAGCCTTTTTTAGATTCTCTAATGTGGATTTTGAATTAAGTAAAAGCATATCCGTTAGAATTAACGCTAGCATACTCTCACACACTACGCTTCCGCGCACAGCAATGCAAGGATCGTGCCGACCTTTAAGCTCTAGAATCTGTGGATTATTGCTAGAATCTATGGTTTTTTGAGATTTGAAAATGCTTGGTGTGGGCTTAAAATACACACGCACTAAAATCTCCTCGCCATTTGCAATACCTCCCAGAATCCCACCACAATGATTGCTTAAAAAGCCATTTTCATCCATTAGGTCATTGTTTTGTGAGCCAAGTTTTTTTGAAGACTCAATGCCATCACCGATCTCGATAGCCTTAACACCATTAAGCCCCATCATCATCTCACCAATTGCACCATCAAGCTTATAGTATAAGGGCTCACCAAGTTTGTATAGAATCTTTTTATTCCCATAAGCTCTAATAAGCGCACAACCACCGATACTATCGTGATTGCTACGTGCATTTGTGATAAGCTGTTTTTGGGTGGATTCTAGATTTTTATCAAGGGCAAAAATCTCACTTTGCCTTGCAAAGCTAAAATCAGTCTCTTTAGCATAACAATCCCCAATTCCTAGAATACCGCTCTCACAAGTGATATTAAATTCTCTAAGCAACATTTTTGCAAATGCGCCACTTGCCACTCTTGCAGCACTCTCTCGTGCTGAACTTCTGCCACCTCCACGATAATCGCGTATGTGATATTTCATAAAATAACTAAAATCTGCGTGTCCCGGACGAAAGATGTTTTTAATATTTTCATAATCTTTAGATTTTACATTTACATTGCGGATAAATAAACAAATTGGCGCACCTGTGCTAACTCCTTCAAAAACCCCGCTTAAAATCTCAACCTCATCATCTTCTTTACGCTGTGTGGAGTAGGGATTCCCGCCTTTGCGTCTTTGCATTTCGGATTTAATAAGATTCCAATCAATCCCAACTCCAGCAGGGAATCCATCAATAACTGCACCCACACCAATTCCGTGAGATTCTCCAAAAGTGCTAATGCGAAGTGCTTTCCCAAAAGTATTCATTTATGATCCTTTGGGCTTTTAAAATGGCTATTGAGGATTTTTTCATAGGCGATTTTAGCGCAAGATTGTTGGGCGGATTTTTTAGAGCTTCCTTTTGCTTTGGCATATACATTATGATTAATTACAATTTGCATATAAAATTCTTTATTATGATCAGGTCCGTACTCATCGATGATCTCATAAACTGGAATCTCGCCAAACTTCGCTTGCGTGAGCTCTTGTAAAGCGGTTTTATAATCTGTAAAAATTTGGTTTATCTCTATATTTGGATAAGTTTCATTAAGCAATCTATTCATTATTTCTTTTACTTTATTTATCCCAGATTCTAGGTAAATCGCGCCCATAATCGCCTCGAAAGCATTAGAGAGTAAAGAATTTTTATTGCGACCATTGTTTTGTTCTTCGCTTGCTGAAAGCACCAGAATCTCACCAATTTGCAAAGCTTTTGCAATTCTTGCAAAACTCTCTTCATTGACTAATGAAGAGCGCATTTTAGATAATTTTCCTTCATTGTATTTTGGAAATTTATGGAATAAGAACTCACCCACAACCAAATCCAAAACCGCATCGCCTAGAAATTCTAATCGCTCATTGTTGGTTTTTTTAACACAACTTCGATGAGTGATTGCTTCAAGCAAGAGATTTTTGTTTTTAAAAGTATAATGCAATCGTTTTTGAAAATCTAGCAATAAATTCATTTTAGCCTTTATTAAGTTGTTGAGCTTGTTCTTTTGCAATTTTATCACATCTTTCATTCATTGGATGTCCGCTATGCCCTTTTATCCAAATCACCTCAATGTGATGTTGTTTTGATAATTCTAAAAACTCTTGCCATAAATCAGGATTTTTAACATTTTTAAAATCCTTATTCACCCAAGAATCAAGCCATTTAGAAATACCATCGCACACATATTTAGAATCCGTAAAAAGCAAAATTTTACAAGGTTCTTTTAGGACTTTTAGGCTTTCATTTACGGCTTTTAGCTCCATACGATTGTTTGTGCTTAAAGCTTCGCCACCTTGGATTATTTTTTCATTTTCTTTATAAACCAAGATTCCACAATACCCAGAAGCACCGGGATTCCCTAGTGATGAACCATCGGTATAGAGTCGCACTTCTTTCATTAGATTCTATTCTCTTTTTTCTCTTTGATTTTATAAATCAAATCCATTTCGCCCACATTTGAGCAAACAGCACAGCGATAATTATCAAAAGGAAAGATATTTTTACAATTATGGCAACGATACTCAAAAAGTAAATCCCCCTTAATCTTTGCGTTTTTATGTAAAATCCGCAATGTCTCAAGCTCAAAAATCTCACATTCTACATCATCTTTAACATAACCTTTGGCGCGATATACATCCATAATCGCGCTGTGATTTTGGATAGATTCTAGCGGAATCTCATCTTTTTTTAATTGCCATAAAATATCAAAGCAAAACTCCACATTCTTAAACTCAAGCAGTTCGCGCCAAAAATAAGCTCTATCATATGTGTATAAATAGCCAAGTCCCAAGCGATCTATGCATTTAGAGTGTCGCATTAAAGCGGTGATTTCTTTGGTCTTTTTCTTAAGCGATAAAAAATTCTCGCCACTTAAAACCATAAAGCTTAAGTAGGTTCTTGTGATAGTATTTTTATCTTGCTGCTTTTTAGTAGAGACTTCATCAAGGCATTCTAGCGTATCTAGCGCTTCTTGATATTGCCCCATATTCTCATAAGTCTGAATCAAATACATCAAAATCTGATAATTATACGGGTGATTTTTTAACACCTCTAAAAAAATCGTTTTTGCTCTTTGTAAGAATCCAGCTTTAAAATATGTTATTCCCAAAGACTCTAAAATGATGATTTTTTCACTTATATTATTGACTTTTTGCAAGATTGCTAAATGTATTTTGATAGCTGATGCACTATCCCCGGCTCTATGATAGGTATCAGCTAAAAAAAGTAAAGTTGCAACAGGCTTCTTAGCAAGCATAAAAAATTCCATAATCTCATCGCTTAATGAGCCATCACCATAGGATTCTGAAAAATTTTTTAAATCCATTTGGCGTTTTTTGAGCCTGTATTGGTTACGCCCATAATCTGCAATAACTAAAACCAAGATAATAGCTACTAATATAGTTATGCCAAATAATGGGTCTCGATAAATAAAAATAATCTTATCTAGCATCTATTTTGGTTTTCTGATATGCTCAATTTTAGCCTTGAGTTTGATTTTTTCAAAGTATTCATTGAGAATCTGCTCTTGATTGGTTTGGGCTAATTTTTGAGCGATATAGTTTCTGGCTTGCTCAAAGGGCATAATATTATTCCCTTCGCGTTGCTTTATAAAAAATGCTACATAATTGCCATTCCCAGCATCAAGAATGGGGCTAAATTCTCCTTCTTGTAGAGAGAAAAATAGCTGTGCAATTTGTGGATTTAGCGCATCAATTTCTAGTCTTTCTTCAGATTTTGTAACTCCGCTTATTGATAGCATAGGATTTTGTGTTGAGCGTTCTAGTAGTTGCGGATCTTTTGAGACATAACGGATGGTTTGCACGTGAGTAGGTGCGATAAATTCATCTTTATGCGTGTTGTAATATTCTCGCATCTTATCTTCATTTGAAATATCAGCAGAAAGCAGCACATTACGCATAAGCTCACGCGTTTCTATTTGATCTTTAAGCTGCTTTTTATAAGTCCCAAATTCAATACCCTCGCGATAAAGAGCACTTATAAACTGCTGATATGTCATTTGATTCTGGGCGGCGATCGCTTCGATTTCTTGCTCTATGCGCATATCATCTATTTTGATATTAAGCCTTTGTATTTCTTGGGTCTTAAGCCTTTGGGCGATGAGAAAATCTATAGCTTGGTCTTGCGAGATATGATGCGTTTGTGTGGTGGATTTTATCTCATATAAAGTGATTGGGCTTCCATTGACTTTTATGGCGATGCCCCCGACAATATCTCCTTTTTTATCCACTTTGATATTTTCTTTTACATCATTTTCACTATTTATTTGCGCGCTAGATTCCGCATACAAATTTATAAGCCACAAACTAAGTATTAACCATAAGATTCTTTTTATCAAGTCTAGTCCTTACAATTCCAAATTCAAACCCTTAATTTTGAAGTCCAAATCTAAAATCATTGTAGCATTATTTCTTTAACCTAATGCTACAAAACAAAGTCCCATTACCCGTTAAGTAAAACATAAGCAAATTTTCTTAAAATATGCGCTTTAATTTTTGAGTTGCGAGGAAAATATGCCCCATAAGAAAAGTACTAAAAGTGCTCTTTTTGCCCTTGCTTTAGGCTCTTTTTGTATGGGTGTTGCAGAATTTATAGTCGCTGGAATCTTGCCAAATATTGCGCTGTATTTTAATATCTCACAGCCCCTAGCAGGCTGGCTTGTAACAATTTATGCTATTGGCGTAGTCATCGGCGCGCCAGTGCTTACAATCCCTATTAGTCAAATGGATAGAAAGCACCAGCTTATGTTAAATCTATTCATCTTTATGCTAGCAAATATTATCGTCGCTTTAAGCTCAAGCTTCTATCTCTCACTTTTTGCGCGATTTGTGGCAGGATGTATGCACGGCGTGTTTTTTGTCATTGCGACCATTGCTGTAGTGAAAATTGCCACACCGGGCAAGGAAAATACCGCTTTAGCTATTATGGTATCAGGCTTGACGATCTCACTTGTGACAGGTGTGCCTGTGGGGATTTTCATAGGGCAATTTTTTGGATTTAAAGCGGTTTTTTGGCTTATTGGAATCTTAAGTTTTGTGGCATTAGTGTCAGTGTATTTAATTATGCCAAACATTCAGGGACAAAAAACATTCTTTAAAAATCTCATTTTAGCCCTTAAAGTTCCCAAGCTTCTACGCGCATATATTGTAACAGCTTGCACTTGTGGAGCTAGCTTTGTGATTTATACTTATATCACTCAGATTTTGCTTAAACTCTCAGGCTTTGAAGAAAGCTCTATTGGCTCAATCTTGCTTTTATATGGCGGAAGTGCGATTATTGGGAATCTATTAGGTGGGAAAATCACAGATTCTAAAGGCTCGATTATGTCCTTGAGAATCATTGTCAGCGCGCAATGTATCACTTATGCTGCTATAGCATTTAGTGCATATTCTCAAGTGTTGATTCTCATTAACTTATGCCTTATGGGTATGTTCTCATCCGCAGGAATTGCGCCATTAAAATCCCTCTCGATTCTATCTGCACACAAATATGCCAAAGGCTTTGAGGATACTGCTGTGAGTGTCAATGAGGGAGCATTTAATGTGGGCATAGCATTGGCTACGGCACTTGGTGGGGCAGTGTTTGCTTATATTGGCATAGAGTTTAATCCACTTTTTGCCGCGCTTTTTTTATTGCCCGCTTTTGTGTTTGCCTTTATTACAAAGCGCACATTATAAGAATACATGCTAAAGTTACAAAATTACAAATCTAAAAAGCCAAAAACGACAAATTAGGCTCATATTAGCTTTTTAGCTTTACCATATTGAGTTTTCTTGTTTTATGATTAGAAAAGCTAAGATTTTTAGTCTAATTCTAAATTTTTGTGCAATAATGAAGGATGCTAATAATTAAAGAGGATTTAAATGAAAACAATAATATTGAAAATAACAAAACAAAGCTGGAATGTTTGCTGGTGTGCGCAGTTGCTAGAACACGTCAAAAATCCGCACGCAAGAATCACGCGCCCAAGACAAGTTTATCTTGGCAAATAGCTAGATTTTAAAGTGATTTTAAATGGTTAATAAGATTTTTTGTGCGACGAGAAATGGCACAGGAGGAGAGATTGTAGAAGTTGAAGCGACCTTTGTGCGTGCTTTGCCAGCCTTTGTGATAACAGGGCTTGCAAATAGTGCCATACAAGAATCCAAACAGCGCATCCAAAGTGCATTAACGCATATCGGTTTTAATTTTCCTCCGCTAAAAATCGCCATAAATCTAGCGCCTTCTGACCTAAATAAAACCGGAAGCCATTTTGACTTGCCAATAGCACTTTTAATCGCGCTTCAAAAGCAAAATGCCACGCCTCAAGATTGGTTTGCGTTTGGAGAGCTTGGGCTTGATGGTGAAATTAAGCATAATGATGGAATCTATCCACTGTTACTTGAAGTAGCACTTTTACATCCAAATGCCAAAGTTTTGCTTCCGCGCAAAGGAAAAGAGCTATTCTCGCTTATACCAAATCTGCAATGCTACTATGCTGATACTTTAAAAGAGGCACTCGAGATTATCCAAAATTTAGAGCTTAAGCCAGAATCTAAACAAAGCAAGCCTGATTTTAACACCATAACCATCGGAAATAAGGATTTTTACTACTCTAAGGATTTCGAGTTTGACTTTTATGAAGTCAAAGGACAAGAGATTGCCAAGCGTGCCGCTCTTATCGCTGCTAGTGGATTTCATAATATCATCCTTGAAGGAAGTCCGGGCTGTGGGAAGAGTATGATTGCCAAGCGATTGCGCTATATTCTTCCACCAATAAGCCTTGAAGAAATGATAGAATGCACAAAACTCCAAGCCCTAAATTCCGAAAAAGCTAGCTATTGTGCCCTGCGTTCTTTTAGATCGCCCCATCAAAGTGCTTCCAAATCCTCAATTCTAGGTTCTGCTACTCAATATGAAGCAAAGCCCGGAGAAATTGCTTTAGCGCATAATGGAATTTTGTTTTTTGATGAATTACCACATTTTAAAAAAGACATTCTAGAATCCTTGCGCGAACCGCTAGAAAATAATGAGCTTGTCATCTCAAGGGTGCATTCTAAGATCTCTTATCGCACTTCGTTTTTATTTATCGGGGCGCAGAATCCTTGTCCTTGTGGGAATCTATTAAGTCCAACAAAGGAGTGTCGCTGTAATGACAAAGAAATCACTGCTTATAAAAACAAACTTAGCGAGCCGTTTTTAGATAGGATTGATATATTTGTGCAAATGCAAGAAAGCGAGAATAATCCAAAGCCCTCTATAACTTCAGCACAAATGCAAGAGCTTGTGTTTAAAGCCTTTAGCAATCAAATTCAGCGCGGGCAAAAAGCCCTAAATGGTAAGCTAAATGAGCGCGAGATAGAGCAGTTTTGCATTCTGGATTCTGAAAGCCTAAATCTATTATCCCAAGCTACGCAACGTTTCAATCTTTCCCATCGCGCTATACAGAAAATTAAAAAAATCGCCAGAACTATAGCCGATCTAGAATCTAGCCCAAATATCACTAAAAAGCATATTCTTGAAGCATTAAGCTATCGTAAAATTTCATAATGCTAAAATATACTAATTTTAAACACAAGGGTGAGTTATGCGTATGCGATTAAAGATGATAATATGTGCGGCTTTTATGGGATTTGTCCCTATTTTAGTGGGTGCTAAAAGTTATATTATTTCTCCAATCCCGCCTCCCTCAGAAACAATCCTTGATATTAGCGATAAAGAATGTAATGAGGGCTGTCTAAAAAGGTTATATAACCGCAAGATGTTTTTTTCATTTTTAGCAAAATTTAACCCAAAAACGACAGATAAAAAGCTTCTGCCATACTACACAGATGCCCTTGCACAAATTAATTCCATCGACAATAAGAATAATAGCATTGGTGGTAAAAAATCCCCTTATTTTAAAATCGCCTTACTTATCCCAAAACAGATTCTTGGACAATATTCTGCCACTCTCTCTAATACCATACTTGCCTATTTGATGGCAAAAAATATTGATTTTGAGTTTGAGGTTTTTAACTGCATCAATGAGAAGCCAGATAACATTAACACCACTTATAACAAAATCACACAGAGCAATCCTCACTTTATCATCGCCATTCTCACGCATCAAGGCGCACAAAGCCTTATCTCTAGCGCAAATATCGTATATCCAACATATCTCCCAACAATCAATAAAGAGCGTATTGAGGGTGATAATTTCCCTAGGAATCTTTATTTTGGTGGTATAAGCTACAAAAAGCAAATCGAGTTGCTTTATAGCTTGGCGAAAAATTCAAATGTCGTTGAATATAATGATGAAGGACAAATAGGCGTGTATTTATCTTCGCTCTTAGATGATTATGATTTTAATATCACGCAAATCCGAACAGTAAGCAATCAAGACGCATCCCACTTTAGTGCTCAGCTCAAAGCTGATGAGCATTTATTGCAGGGTGCGACTTTATTTTTAAATACATCAGCCTCAAAAAGCGGGCTCATCCTCTCTCAGCTTGGCTATTTTAACAAAGAGCCAAAGCGGTTTTTATCCACGCAGATTAACTTTAGCCTCACGCTTTTACAGCTTGCACCCCCGCAAAATCGTAAGAATTTTTTTGTAGTTAGCTCTATTGGCAAGATAAATCCACAACTTATAGAATATGCTTCATTGCTTAATAGTGATTTGAAATATGATTGGGTGAGTTATTCCACAGCATTGGGAGTAGAACTTGGATTAGAGATAGAGAAAATCAATAAAGGGCGGTATTTTAGAGAAGCGATAAAATCTAGTCAAGTTGAATATCAGAATTTTCTTTACACGACAAGAGGATATAGCTTCGTGCCTATCAAGCCTTAGAATCTAAGCGAGATTAGCCACAGCTATCAATAATTTTATGTAAAGCAAAGTTTTTGATATAAAAAGCTATATTTTTATTCAAATATTTATTTTGTTTAAATTTCTCTATGGAAATTATAAAGCCTTTAATTTATTCTTTTGCCATTTTATAATTTCTTTCTTCGGATTTGAGATGAAAATCATTGCTATCAAGCGAGGCAAGCAATAAATAATTCAAGGGTTTATTAACAAAAGACCCTTATATAAGCCACAGATTCACGATTTATCGCTTCAGATGAATGCTAGATTCTAGGGATTTTTGCATTTCTCACACCTATTTGATGATACTCAAAGCCTTTAGATTCTAAATCTAGCGTGTGATAGATATTGCGCCCATCAAAAATTATTGGATTTTGTAAAAGGTTTTTTATCTCATCAAAATCCGGACTTCTAAACTCCCGCCACTCAGTGACAAGCACCATCGCAGCGCAACCCTTAAGCGCATCATACTTGCTTTGTGTGAAAGTGATAGAATCTAGCACATCTTTAAGGTAGAATCTCGCTTGTTGCGTGGCTTTAGGATCATAGGCTTTGATTTTAGCCCCTCTTTTTATAAGTTCATTTATAAGCACCAAAGAGCTTGCCTCGCGCATATCATCGGTTTCTGGCTTAAAGGCAAGCCCCCACACGCCAAAGGTTTTGCCACTTAAATCCTCGCCAAAGCGCGCTAGAATCTTTTGTGCTAAAAGCATTTTTTGTGTGGCATTGACTTTGTCGATGGCTTGGAGGATTTGGGGTGTGTAGCCAGAATCAAGTGCGACTTTTTCTAGTGCTTTGACATCTTTAGGAAAGCAGCTTCCGCCATAGCCACAGCCCGGATAGATAAAGCTATAGCCAATGCGAGAATCTGAGCCAATCCCAAGCCGCACATCATTGATATTCGCGCCCACGCGCTCACAAATCTGGCTCATCTCATTGATAAAGCTAATCTTTGTCGCAAGCATTGCATTTGCGGCATATTTTGTCATCTCAGCAGATTCTATGCTCATTGAGATAAAGCGATCTGATTTGATTAAAAACGGCGCATACAAGGACTTCATAATCTCTAGTGCCTTTGTAGAATCCGCACCGACAACAACGCGATCTGGACTCATAAAATCCTTTATTGCTACACCTTCTTTTAGGAATTCTGGATTACTAACGACATCAAAATCTATATTTGCGTTGCGCTTGGCTAGATTCTCAGCAATGATTGTCTTTACTTTCCTTGCAGTGCCGACAGGCACGGTTGATTTATCGACAATAACTGCATAAGATTCTAGATTCTCTCCGATGTCCTTTGCCACAGCTTCCACATAGCGCAAATCCGCGCTTCCATCTTCACCCATAGGTGTGCCAACGGCGATAAAAATCACTTCTGCGCTGCTTAGGGCTTCTTTTTTATCGGTGGTGAAGGAGAGATTGCTTAATTTCTGATTCTCTAGCACTATAGATTCTAGCCCGGGCTCATAAATTGGGATAATGCCATTTTTAAGATTTGCAATCTTATTAGAATCCACATCAAGGCAGGTAACCTTATTTCCCATTTGTGCAAAGCAAGCACCCGCCACAAGCCCGACATAACCGCTACCGATGATACTTATACGCATTTTAGCTCCATTGTTGTGATTTGTAATAAAAGCTGTATTGTAGCGATATTTGTTTGAATTTGCGATTATGCGCTGTGAAAACGAATTGAATAAGAATTAAGCGATGTAGAATTTCATTATTTGGATTCTATAATCCTTATCTCATCATCGCTTAAGCCATACAATTTATGCACTAGAGAATCTATCTTAGATTCTAGATCGCTTGTGTTTGTGGCGGAATCTTTGGCTTTAGATTCTAGGATTTTATCGACTAAAGCGATGATTTCATCGGCTATGTCTTTATTAGATTCTGTGATTTGCGGGATTGGGAGTTTTTCTATGTAGATTTTAGCTCCATAAACGCCTTCTCCTAAAGTAGCTGCATTGGCTTTTATCCATTGTTTTGATAAGTTTGAGTTCAAACAGGCTAAAAGATATTTTGTATCTATTTCATTTTTACAAGTTATCATAAACATAGAATCCAAGATAAAACATTCTTGATTATCATAGCTAAAGCAAAGCTCGCCAGAGATTCTATTCCACACAATCTTAGGCTTATTAAATTCCTCGCAATATGCTATGTTGTCTTGTGTTTCAAACCACTTATTTGAGGTCTTTTTCCTGCAATCTTTTTCGCCACTTTGTTCTATGCGTGGTAAAAATGTAGAAAGATAATTTTTTAAACTTGGATATTCCTCTATGTCAAGCTTTAAAGCTGGGAAAGTGCCTATAATCCACAACCCTGCCCACTTATAGCTATAGCATTTAATATCTCTGCCTCGCAACATTGGCTTGATAAGCTCTTGCGTGCGCTTTCTCTCATCATCACTTTTACAAGATTCTAGAATCTCATCTCTCTTACTAGATTCTATGATAAAAGCTTCGTTATAGCCAGTCTTTATACCATAATTGATAGAAATATCCCAATCTTTTAGTGGCGTGCCAATAGATTCTATCTTTGTTTTTAGCTCATAGGTTCTCATATCTGGCGGGAATGGCTCATTGGCTCTGCATATACTTTGAGAGATAGAATCTTTTAGTGGATTATTAGATTCTAGGTCTTTGTTTTTATCAAAGCTAGTGAAGCGATATGATATGAAGCTAGAATCTTTAGGCGTGGCTTTCTTAAAGCTTGTGATAGAAGTATCCACGCTTGCGCTATCAAATACCTTTATGCCATTAAAATCCATATAGCTTATAATTTGTGTGTTATCAATAATAAAGGCTTTTAGAGCTTCTCCATAGCTTGCGCGAGTCCATTTATTCGAAGTGATGAAGGAAAGCATACCATTAACTTTTAGAATCTTATAACCTAGCTCGTAAAAATATGTGTAAATATCGCTTGTGCCTTTGTAGATTTTGTAAGATTTAGATAAATGTGGCTTTAGCTCTTTTATCGCTTCGTGGCGGATGTAGGGCGGATTGCCAATGATTAAATCAAAGCCCAAGAAATTACCATCAGAATCTAGCACTTCAGGAAATTCAAAGCGCCATTCAAAAGGCTTGTTAGATTCTAGGTTGAATAAAGAATCATAGGCATTTTGAAGCTTTATGAAATCCTCTTTTGCTTCCTTCTCATCAAAGTCAAGTGTGAAAAGATTTGCCTTTACATAAATGGCTAGATTCTTATCATTGTCTGCAAGGTAGTTGCCATATTTTTGGCTGTATGCATCGCATTGCTTTTGGAAGGCTTGGATTTGGGATTTGTATCTATCAGAGAAGCAAAAATTCTTAAAAGTCTTGTGAAGTGCGCTAATTTTATCTGCTAGCTCGGATTTATTTTCATAGAATCCTTGTTTGTATTTTTTCACGCTGTTTTTGTAGTCATTTATTTTAGTTTGGATATTTGGATAATGGCTTAGGCTTTGTTTAGTATCAAAGTAAGCTACTAGGCTATTCCCACATTTGATATTTATATCGATATTTGGCAGGGTTTCTAGGCGGTGGGTTTTAGAATCTTGTGTGCCATTTTCGATATCTTTATAATAAGTGCTTTTAAGCAGCTCGATCCAAAGGCGCAACTGCGCGATGTGACAAGAAATCGGATTTATATCCACGCCAAAAAGGCAAGATTCTATGATTTGCCTTTTAAGATGGAAAAGCTCTTTTTGGAGTTCGTGGATTTGATTTGTCGCTTGCGGGCGCGTGTAGATGATTGGCTTATGGCTGGAATCTAGCAAGATTATTTCATCATCTTTAATTTCTAATTCGTTCAAATTGTTATAACCTTGCAAAGCAAGCTTTAAATCATAATGCACTTTTACAAGATGATTAAGCTCAGAAACTAAGAAATGCCCGCTTCCCACGCTTGGATCGCAGATTCTAATTGATAAGAGAAGATCTTTAAAATCTTGCTTGATAGAATCCGCTTTAGCTTCATCAAAACTTCTTATGTAATCTTTTGTGTCTTTTTTTAGCTCGATTAAATTGCGTGCTGTGAAGCTAAACTTCTCATTAAACCTTGCCAAAAGATTTTTATCAATGCTTTGTGCGCACATATAGCTTGTAATAAAGCTTGGCGTGTAAAAGCTTCCTTCTTTATAGCCATTAAGTCGCTTAAACACAGAACCTAAAACGCTTGATTTGATAATCGTGTGAGAATCTTTAGAATCTTGGTTAGATTCCAAGCCAAATGAATAAGAATCTAAAAAATCAAAAAGATAGGTTAGAAAGGCAATTTCGTTATTTTGGATATTTTTAGAAGGCTATATTTTCATTAAATATTGATTGATTTTTCTTTTAAGGGGTAAAGCTTTACAAAGACAAAATGCGTTTTTCTATGCCATATTT
>CBCPND010000086.1:0-27466 GCA_965120395.1 uncultured Helicobacter sp. | reverse complement strand
TTGAAAATCGCTTGCCAAATCAAGCGCGTCTTTTTCTTCAAGCTCACTCCAGCCATTTATTGCTACTTTGCCATTTTTAGAATCTATGCTTATGGCGATTTTATATTTTTGTGCCATTTTTTGTGCGAATTCTGGATTTTGCAAAGCTACAGATCCTAGAATCAAGCGATTTATGCCAAGATTTTGATACATTTGAATTGTTTGTTCATCGCGGATTCCACCGCCAAGCTGGATTTTTAGGCTCGTGTGCCGCCTTATTTGCTCTATTGCTTTTATGTTCTTAACCGCTCCGCTAACTGCGCCATCTAAATCAACAATATGAATCCAACGCACACCCACTTGCTCGAAATGCTTTGCAAACTCAAGTGGATTGCCATAAATCTTAGCACTTTGCATCTCACCTTTTAAAAGCCGCACAGCTTGTCCGTCTTTTAAATCAATCGCAGGGAAAATCTCTAGCATAGCCAATCCTTTGAATTATTATTCATAAATCATATGAAAATTTGTTAAAATTTTATCATAAATGCGATATATCAGCACATATTATAAAGGATTTGTGGATTATGGAGAGATTGCTCAAATGTTTTGAGTATTTAAAGCCTTATCACATCGATATGCTAGACAATATTAGCATTATGCTAGAGTTGTTTGTGTTAAAGCTTTTGCGTGAAGAGAAGCTAAAAGATTTGCTCTCTCATCCTAAAGAAAAGATTTATAGCGCGCTTTGTGATGAGATTAAATCTGTAATCAATCAAGAATTATATATCGCGCCAAATCCTAAAATAAACTTTCATAAAATCCTAAAAACAATCCATCAGATAGAATTAACAAACGCAATAATAGAGCAATTTTTACACATTATCACGCAGAAAAAAACAACAAACAAGCTTTATTTCTACTCCACACCTTGCGAGATTAACCAGCTTTTAGTTGGAATCTTAGATATTAAGCCAAAAGATGAGATTTATAATCCGTGCTATGGAATGGGAAGTATTTTTTTAAGCCTTGCAAATATTACTCCAAATGTCGCACTTTATGGTGAAGAGCTTGATGAGAGAATCTCTAAAATCGCAAAAATAATTGCCAAGTTAAGTGGCATTACAAATACGCATTTATATGTCAGCGATATTTTGGCTAATCCGATTTTTAGGATTAAGACAGAATATAGGCAGTTTGATAAGATTTTTTGTAATCCTCCGCTAAATGCACATATGGGCGTTGAGTTTCTAAAAGATGATGAGCGATTTAGCAAGGTTGGAATCTTGGTTAAAACTTATCCAGAATTAGCCTTTTTGACGCATTCTTTGACGCATTTAAAAACTAAAGGCGTATTTATTGTGCGCAATCAGACGCTGCTTAAATCATCACTTGAAGGTAAATTGCGCGAGAAGCTTTGTGAAGATAGGATGATTGAAGCGATAATTGAGCTTCCTAAAAATATTTTCCCGCATCAAAATCACGAATTCTCCTTGCTTGTAATTTCACATAATAATCGTGAGATTCTACATATCGATGCGAGTAATGAGCATTTCTTCACTAAAGATGGCAAGTATAATCGCATTATAAATGTCGATGAGATTTTGCACATTTATCACAATAAATCCAAAACCAAATACTCAACCCTAACGCCAATTAAGAATCTAAAAACTCAAGATTTGCGCGCGCATACTTATGTAGCTAATAAAACAACAACTCCGCCAAATCACAGCCAGACTCTAGAATCTATGAATGTGCAGATATTTCGCGGACAACGCATAGCTGAAGGCAGCGATAAATCTAAAACAGAGTTTTATGACATTGGGATTGCGGATTTTGCGCCTTATGGCTTTAGCACGAAATTCACCACTAAAAAACAATGCAACAACGCTCACAAAATAGATAAATACAAAATCTTCTCATATGATATTTTGCTCTCCCTTCGTGGAGTAAGTCCGAAGCTAACGATTGTTGGCGAGATAAAGCAAACTTGCGTAGCAAACGCTGGAATAATAATCCTTCGCGCACCTAGTAAAGAAGTGGCAATTGGTTTATATTGTTATCTTTTTTCACTTCGTGGTGAGAAAGCTTTAAGGCAGATTTATGAAGACGCCACAGAAGGTTCTATCAATACCCAAAATCTCCTCTCACTCCCCATACCAAATGATTATAATCATAATACTGATGCGTTTATCAAAAAGCTTGATAGTGCTTGCAAGAAGTTTTATGCGATTGAAAGTGAGATTAGCAAGCTTAAAGAAAGCTATTAGGCTTAGAATCTAAAGGCTATATTTCCATATAATTGTCTTTAAAGATTTTATAAAGACAAAATCAATTTTTATGATACTCATAAAGCTTTTAATCTATTTTATTCTTTCACCATTTTTATGATTTACTTTTTCTTTTAATTTGCCAGATTTCGTAATATTCTTTCCATAAACCTTTTCTTTTGCCATTTTTATAAATTTCTTCATACTTTAATGCGCCTGATTCATCATAATATTTAAATAAACTTCTAGCTTGTCATTTTTAAATTTCCTTCTTCCTTTAATTAGAAAGGCTTTGTTTTCATAAAGACAAAATCAATATTTATATGAGCCAATCTAAAAATAAGCTAGAATCTTAGAGAATCCTATGTGCATAAATTCTAGTTTAATTGAATTATTGATGAGGTTCTATATAAAACTAAAAATTGAATATGATTTGAGTATTAAAAGAAAGCTAAAGTGGTGCGGAAGAGAGGACTTGAACCTCCACGCCTTGCGGCGCCAGATCCTAAGTCTGGTGCGTCTGCCAGTTTCGCCACTTCCGCGTGTTATCATAAAAGCGCAATTTTACTATAAAATTTTTAAATAAAACTGAATTTGCCCGCACACTGCACAGGCAGAATCTAAGACTTTGAGGGCTTGCTCTAGGTTTTAGATTCTAAGTGCGCTAGATCTCGCAAAGTTGATCTAGCAGGCTTAAAAAGAAGGCTTTGGAGTCTTAAGTGTGCTTGCAGGTAGAATCGGATAAGTGATTGTCGGATATTTGCCGCTCAAGGATTGGAAAAAGACCTCAATCTTTTTAGCATCTTCATCACTTATAATTTGTCCTAACTGAATGTCACCCATTTCTTTAATGGCATCTTTTACATCCCAATATTGCCCATTGTGAAAGTAGGGTGGTGTGTCCATAATATTACGCAAAGTGGGGACCTTTACCATTTTATTTTTATCTCCTTTAAAACCACCAACTTTAGCGAATTTATAAGGTTTGACAACGGCGAAAGCTTGCATTGATCCGCCTAGATTGATTCCATTATGGCAGGCTGTGCAACCAGAACTGATAAAGACATCAAGCCCTTCTTGCTCTTCTTTGCTTAATGCTTTGAGGTTACCCCTTAAGAAGTCATCATATCGGCTTGGGGTGTTAAGCGTCATCTCAAAAAGCGCGATCGTATCAGCAATAAGCTTAAAATCAATCGCAACATTATCGCCATAAGCTGCTTTAAACTCATCGATATAACCCGGAATCGACTTGATACGAGTGACGACCTTATCTGCTTTACTTGCCATTTCTACTGGATTTTCAATTGGTCCTTGTGCTTGAGAACCTAGATCGTGTGAGCGCCCATCCCAAAATTGAATTTCATTAAACATCGAGTTATATACGGTTGGGGAATTGAGATGCTGAGGGTTTGCTTGCCATTTAGCACCAATGGCTGCCGGAATCAAATCTACACCGCCAAGTCCAAGATTATGGCAAGTGTTACACGAAATGAGATTGGATTCTGAAAGTCGTGGGTCAAAATAGAGTTTTTTGCCTAGCTCAATTTGTGCAGGTGTGAGCTTTGCGCCGTATTTGTCGGCGATTTTGCCAGCTTTGATTTTTTCTAATTGATGGGCTTTGAGTTCTTTGTCATTTGGTATTGGCTTTAACCCCGCATCTTTAGCTTTTTGGACAAGATCTTTTCCTGTCACGAAGTTAGGTTCTGTGCTAGTATTTGCGCTTACAGCGATAAAGGCTAAAGCTCCAATAATAAGCTTTTTCATTATCTCTCCTTTGGTTATTGTGATTTGCAAGCGTAATTATATAGAAGAATATTTAATAATTTTTATTATTTGGCATTTTTAATTTTTTCTGGTATTAAAATCGGATCTTTGCCTTTAATCCTGTGGAGTCTATCGACTTCTTTTAAAACCTCTGAAATAGCTAAAAATAGCGCGTTTGGAATCTGTTGATTTAATTCCACATCTTTATAAAGACTTCTAGCTAGTGGCGGATTTTCAATAATTTCAATGTCGTTTTGGCGTGCAATATCTTTTATGCGGATTGCAAGATGATCGATACCTTTGGCAACGACAATCGGTGGGGCAGGATTATGCGGATCAAAACTCAAAGCCACAGCATAATGCGTTGGGTTTGTGACGACAACTTGCGCGTTTGGGATAGCACTCATCATTCTATTCATTGCATTGCGCCGCATAATTTGTCGGATTTTTGCGCGCACTTCGGGATTTCCTTCGTGCTGGATCAATTCATCTTTTACTTCTTGTTTTGTCATTCTTAAGGATTTGATGTATTGGTATCTTTTAAGCATAAAATCAACAAGTGCCATTATGCCAAACACACCAATCATCGCGCCAATTAAAATAAGGCATTTATTACGCCACCAAAGCATTTGGTTTTGTATATTCATATGAGCTACACCTTCAATATCGTGTAAAAATATATAAAGGATGATACCGCCCACAATAAGTGTGATAAGCACCTTTAATGTAATCATCCAGCCATCTATGAGTTTTCTAATTGAAAAGACATTTTTTATGCCGCTGATTGGATTGATTTTACTCAATTTGGGTTTGATGGCTTTGATGGTAAGCAAAAAGCCAAATTGTATAGTATTACCAAAGATTCCAGCAAATAGCAAGATTCCAAAAATAGGCAAAATCATCATCCCAGCAATACTAATAAGACTCCAAAAAATATGCACAACATCACTTGTAGTAATGTCTTCTTTTGGAAAATTAATAACATAAATATAAATGCCCCGGATCTTCTCAAGCCAAAATGGAAAAATCACAAATAAGCTTATTAACCCCACAAGCATTAAAATAACGCCACTTACTTCAGGGCTTTTAGCGACATTGCCTTCTTGGCGAGCTCTTTGGATTTTGTGCGCGGAAGGGGCTTCTGTCTTTTCGTTTTCATCAGCCATATGATAATCCTAACATAGATTCTAGCGCGCAGATTCTAGCACACGCAAAGTTCGTTATATAAGCTATCTCGCTCAATGGCAATAAAGCCTGCGTTTTTGATTTGAGAGATGAGTTCTTCTTTACTTGCGCCATTTTTAGATTTTGATCCGCCAGCAGACTGAATGCTTTCATTTTCAATCGTGCCATCCATATCATCTGCGCCAAATTCTTGTGCTACTAATGCTAGATTCATCCCTAAAGTCGCCCAATATGCTTTGATGTGTGGAATGTTTTTTAAGATGATGCGTGCGATTGAAATTGTCTTTAGAATCTCTTGTCCGCTAGGGAAGGATTTCACACGCAAGAAGTTATTATCTTTTTGATAAAGTAATGGGATAAATGCGTTAAATCCACCCTTTTTAGATTCTACGATTTGAGAATCACATTGTGCTTTTGCAAGGCGCAACATATGATCTAGTCTATGCTCTCTGTTTTCAATATGCCCAAAAAGCATCGTTGCATTGCTCATTTTGCCCATTGAATGCCAGTGTTGATGAATCTCAAGCCATCGCGTAGAATCTACCTTGCCCTTACAGATCATTTTACGCACCTTTTCATCAAATATCTCAGCTCCACCGCCAGGCATAGAATCCACGCCAGCTTTTGCCATATCTTCAAGCACTTTTTGATAAGCCATATTAAATTTTTTTGATAAGAAATACACTTCAGCAGCCGTCATGGCTTTGAGATGGATTTGCGGTAAGGTTTTTTTAACTTCTCTAAAGCAGTTCAGATACCAATCATAAGTATAGTTTGGGCTATGAGCAGATACGATATGCACTTCTTTTGCGCCGCGCTTGTAGGATGAGATGGCTTGAGAGACTATCTCATCGATTGTCATTTCATAAGGGTTTGGGTTCTTGCGGCTTGCTGAAAATGCGCAGAATTTGCACACATCAGCGCAGATATTTGTAGGATTGATATGACGATTCATATTAAAAAATACCTTTTTGCCATATTTTTCTTCGCGGATAGTATTTGCAGCTTCGCCAAGTGTGAAAATATCATAATCATACAATTGGGCAAGAATTGGCGCATCAAACTCCTTGCCTTTGAGCACTTCACTTAATAAATCCATTTGCCTTCCTTACCAGATTTTAACATCTATTTTTGTGCTTTTATAGAGAGTATTTCCTGAGCCATCAATGTCATATTCTATCGCGAAGCCATACTTAATGTGCGCGATTCCACTTTTCTGGATGCGAACATCCTGATAAGCATCTTTTGAGATGGGTAAAGTTCCTATATTGACTCTTGAGCGCGGAGGGATTTTTTTAGCAAAATCTTTTTCTGAGGAAAGATTCCCATCCATATATAATGCCCCATAAGTGATGGTGATAAAACTATCCGTAAGATTTGTAATCACAAGATTTACACTCCCTGAGCCAACTTGAAATGCACTGCTTGTAAGGCTAATATCACTATTGGCGATATTCATCGATGGAATATTAACATTAGCTAAAATATAGCGTGCAGGTGTATCGCCTTGATTATTTTGGATATCCATATTGCCACCATAACTCATAAGTAGCGCAATCATCGCAGAATTCTTTAAAGCCACCGCGTAATGTAAGGCAGTATTGCCTCGTATAGAATCTTGCATATTTGGATTTGCACCAGCTTTTAATAAAATTTGTGCGAATTTATAATTATTAAACTGCACGACTTTATGCAATGCAGTCTCGCCGTGAGAGATCGCATTCACATCAGCCCCATGTCTTAAAAGCAGATATAAAATATCCATATTATTTTTACGCGAAGCATCATATAGTGGCGTGCTTCCGCGCAGTCTAGAATTCACATCAGCGCCCAAGTCTATGCCCTTACGCACTTCGGTATAAGAATTACTAAAAAGGAGCGCATCATAGCGATTAGCAAAACCCGCATTAAGCAAAATTGCCCATAAGCAAAACGCCAATAAAGCTTTCATTCATCATCCTTTTGGCTTAGATGTTTTGTGGCTAGGGTTTTGATTCTTTGATATATGGCTTTAAAATCCACGCTATAAGTGCGACATTCGCTAATCGTTGTAAAAAAATTCGTATCGCCATCATAGCGAGGCACAAGATGGATGTGTAAATGTTCAGGGATTCCAGCACCAGCAGCTTTTTTGATGTTGATGCCAAAGTTAATTCCAAGCGCGCCAAAATCTTCTAGAATCTTAATACATTTTTGCGCAATCTCATTTAGATGTAGCCAAATTCTAGAATCTAGTGATGAAGGAGAATCTAAATGACAATGTGGAATAATTAAAAAATGTCCGGGCGTGTAAGGATAGCGATTCATCACACAAAAGCAAATCTCATCGCGGAAAAATACAAAATTCTCTTCATCATCTTGTAGATGCAAAGAAATATTGCAAAACACACAACCTTCAACATCTTCTTCAAAATATTTTGCACGCCAAGGAGAATAAAGATGATTCATAAGATCTCCTAAATATAGTTTGGAGCATCATTTGCAAAATAAACTAAATCCCCTGTTATTATCATCGCTTTAATGACATTCTCAAGCTGTTTTTTATCTTTTAAAATCACTTTTATGGGCTTTTTGATTTGTGAGGAGAGAATTTTAGAATTTTGCTCACCTGTGATGATTGCCAAATCAAAAATCTCATCGATTGCCTTGCCAAGATTGATATTAGATTCTGTATCGCTTTCTATAAGTCCGGGCGTAATGATAACTTTCCTGCCTTGATATAAGCTGCACAAGCGAATGCCTTCTAACATTCCTTTAAGATTGCCATTAAAGCCATCATCAATGATTGTTTTTCCATTAGACACAGAAAGATTAAGTCGATGCGGGATTGGCGTGAGGTTTTTAATGGATTTTTGGATTTTAGCTGTTTGGACTCCAAGGTATTTAGCTACCATAATAGCGACAGCGATATTTTCGACATTAAATGCACCAAGCACATCTGTCTTAAATTCTTCCCATTTTCCATCGATCTCTAACTCAAAGCTTGTGCTTTCAAGTGTGGCTTGGATTTTACGCACATTACTAGGATAGGGAGTGATAAGGCTTTTTTTAGATTCTGGAATCTGATTTTTATGATGGATAAAGACTTGCTCTAGGCGACTAGATTCTAGAAGTTCAAATTTTGTCTGTATGATATTGTCGATGGTTTTAAAATATTCGATGTGGGCTTTACCTACTTCTCCTATGATGGCGATGTGAGGATTGATGAGATGAGCGATTTGTGCGATATCTCCTCTTTGTCTGGCGCCTGCTTCAACGATGTAAATATTGCTACCAAAATTAAGATTATTATTGATATCAGCAACGATACCCTTAAAAGTATTGATACTACGCTGTGTATAGTGGATATTATATGTATTTTCTAGAATTTGAGCAAGAAAGTGCTTGATACTTGTTTTGCCAAAACTTGCTGTAATGGCGATGATTTTAAGGTTTGGCATCATTTGGATTTTTTGTGTGGCAAGTTTGATGTGGCTATACATTAAGACAGATTCAAAAATCTTGCTTATACAGATAGCAAAGATATATGGCATAAACCACAAATAATATAAATTATTTGTATTAAATATCGCAAACAGCATCTCGTTTAGCAGTATAAAAACAGCCAATATTCCAAAAAATCTCCACACCCTTTGAGTAAAAACTAATCGCTTATCAAGCTTGTAAGTCCAATAGATAAGTGATGGTAGATATACGATATATAAGTAAATGTAAAAAACAAGATTGTATTCTAATTTAAAGCATATAATAAACACAATTAGTGGAATGATGATATAAAAAAAATGCCAAATGTATTTGTGATGCTTGGTGATGACTCTAAATAGGCTGTAGTTATACCATTGAAGCAATGTAATGGAATAATATGAGATGGCAAAGAGAAACACAAATCTCGAAAGCATATCAAGAGCATATAACGAAATCATTCTATTCCTTTATCGACTTTCAAAGTCCAAAACATATTCTACCCCTTTCCTTGCAAAATACTAAAATCATCAAAAAATTGAATAGGAATATTATACACCGCAATATCACTTACTTGTGCTTTATTTGGTCCTTGATGTAAAGAGTGCAAAAACCTATCTAGGCAAGCTTTCTCTCCAGTAGCGAAAATCTCGACATTTCCATTATCTAGATTCTGAGTCGTCCCGCTAATGCCAAGCTCCAAAGCTTTGGCTTTAGTAAATTTGCGATATCCTACATCTTGCACTTTTCCAGAAACTACAATATGTAATGTTTGCAAATCCTGATTAAATAGCTTATCAATCATTGCCCCTTGCTTAATAAAAAAATAATGATCCCCCTCAAGTGCAAAAAAGCGACTATCCTTGATTGACGAGGCGATTTTCTCACCACTTGAGAGAGGTGTAATATCGTCTTGCTTTCCCCAGAATATAGTGGCTTTTTTTGTGCTTGTCGCAAAGATATCACTAAAATCCTCATTGACTACATTTTTAAAAATCTCATACATCACAGGCGATAGATTCTTGGCATCTTGGCTTTTGAGTGCAGGGATTTTGAGCTTTAAAGATTTAGCAATTTTAGCAAGGATAATTTTAAGCTTAATGCTTAATCGCTTTGGTGTTATAATCCCAGCAGAACTTAATAGCACAACTTCTTTATTGCCACATAGCATAGCGACCTTACCGCCAAAACTATGCCCCACGATTACATCTAGTGCGGACTTGGTTTGTAGGGATTTCATAAAATGTTCAATAATTTTTGCATAGTCTTGCGTGCTAAGCAATGTCTCATTTGGGCTTTCACCAAAGCCGGGAAGATCGATATAATAATGATTAAAATCTTTAAAATAATGCTCAAAGCTCATCTTCATTAGCTCTTTATTACTTCCCCAGCCGTGCAAGAAGAATATATTTTTTTGGCTCTGATTATGCACTTTAAGGTAGGAAATCTCAAAAACAATGTCTTGATAGAGAATCTTGCGAGAAGGCATTATTTTCCTTTGGCGTGCTGAATTTGTTGAATGTATTTATAAGAGACTTTGATTGGATACTTTTTAGGGAGATTATTGGCAAGAAGTGTGATTTCTGCTGCAAAATCATCAAAGAGATAGTTTGCCATACTGCCCGGAATCGGATTGATCTCATTTAAAAACACCTCATCATCAATGACAAAAAAATCACATCGGATGAGTGCGCCACGAAATGTGTCATTATAAATTTTTTTGAATTCTTCTTGAAGGCGCTCTTGGAGCTCTGGTGTGATGTTTGCTTTATTGATATGTTCTGTGCGCGAAAAATCCAAATATTTATTTTCAAAATCAAGCAAGGCATTCTTTTTTGGTTCTTCAACAATCGAGAATCTAAACTCACCATTTTGAAGTCTGTAGCCCGCAAGGTTATATTCTTTCACACCTTCATAAAAAGCCTCGATAATAATCTCATCATCAAAGGCAAATGCAGAATCTAACGCATACTCAAGATCATCTTGTGATTTTACGATACTCACACCAAGTGAGCTTCCAAGTCTCGCAGGTTTGATGATAAAAGGATAGGGTGTTTTTGGCACGATTTGATCGTTCTGGGTGAAGGATTCAAATTCAAGCACATTTGCGCCAACTTCTTTTGCGTAAATTTTTGTAAGATGTTTATTAAAGCTCAACACGCACGCTTCAAGACGCGCACCAATAAAAGCAATCTCATAAAAATCCAACATTCCAGCAATGTGCCCATCTTCTCCATCCGCGCCGTGAATGAGGTTAAGCAATACACCAAGATTGTTGATAGGGACATCTCTGCCTAAAAATCCTTTGGTATAGAATCCGCCAAGTTTGCAGTATAGAATCTTGAAGTCTTTATACGCACCAGAAGAAAATGTGTTTGCTTTCATCTTATCTTCTGGAATGAGATAGAAGTTGTGGTTAGAATCTAGGAAAATGAAATTCGTTATTCTGTCTTTTAGGACCTTGCGTAAGCTAATGGCACTGACAATGCTAATCTCGTGTTCAAAGCTTAATCCACCAAACAACACGCTTACATTCACATATTCTCCTTGTGCTTCTTTAAACTCAAAAGTATATCTTAAATTTTTAGGGTTTATTATAGAAATTTGTATTTTTATCTTTTGGATTCCAGAAATTATAAATAAGTTTAATTATAATTGTAAAAAATATCCCTTCAATTATAGCCGCAAGGATGAAAGAATAATAAATATCTTCGCCAATTGCGTTCCAGTCATAAGCGATTTTTGCCGTGGCGACTAAAAATGTCAAAGGCATAGAACCACTAAGCGTGAAAAGCAAGATATTTTTGGCGTTCCTAAAATACCTTCCAAAAGCGATATTTGCTGCAATATAGCGTAATAAAATCATTCCAAGTGTGATATAAAATCCATAAAGCAAATATCGCGGTGTCTGTAGAATCAAGCCAAAATCAAGCGTGCTACCCACATAGACAAAAAATAATGGCACAAAAAACCCAAAGCCAATGTCATTAAGCTTATGTATGAGTTTTTGTTTATATGAGAAGAAAATCGCTACAATCATTCCAGCTAAAAATGCCCCAAGTGTGGCTTCTAAATCCAAAAATAATGTCAATCCCACGAAAATGATAAATAACATCACAACAAACTTAATATCACGATTTGCACTATCATCGTGAGGCATTATGAGAAGCTTGATATTTGGAAACCACCAAAACAAAATCCTAAACACCCAGAAAATCCCTACAATCCCAGCGATAAAAACAAGCAAAATCAATAGATTCTCATAAAGCTTTAGCGAATTTCCATAATGATAGAATCCACTAATGAGTGTTAAAGCCGCAATACTTACCATCTCGCCAATAACGCCCACGCGCAAGGCAAAATCAAGCCATTGTTTATCTTTGCCATAATCTTTAATAAGCGTCATTATCATCCCAAGGCTCATCACCGGAAATGCTACGATAAAAATTGTATTAAGTCCCAAACCAAGCACCACAGATATAGAAATCCCATACAACACGACAAAATAAACAAGCACATTTTTAATAAATCTTTTCCCAAGATTCTGGAATCCGCGTAAATCCACTTCCATTCCACATAAAAACATCAAAAACAAAAACCCCACTTTTGCCATTACATCAAACACTTTGCTTTCACTAAAAAGCCCAAAATAGATTCCAAAGCAACCCAAACACATCTCAACAACGACAACAGGGATTCTCGTGATTTTACTCACAATTGGCGCTAGCACGATTAAAACCGCAATCACACCAAGTATAATAAAAGTCTGCAATAACACATTTTCCATATTTATAGCTCGCTTAAAATTTTTAAAATCGCTTGTGGGTAGAGCTTGTGTTCAAGCGCGTGGATTCTACTCTCAAAGTCTTGCAATGATTCGCCTTTAATTTTTGGAATCTTCTCTTGCAAGATTAGCGCACCAGAATCTAGATTCTCATCAACCCAATGCACGCTAACTCCACCAAAATCTTCGCCCCCTTCAAAGCTTTCTTTAATCGCATTTGCGCCTTTATAAAGTGGCAAAAATGAAGGATGGATGTTAATACATTTAAATTGTTTCACAAAATCCGCACTTAAAATCCGCATAAATCCAGCCAAAATCACAAGATTTATGCTAGATTCTAATAAGATTTGAGCTACTTGCCTATCAAACTCCTCGCGCGAAGCAAAGTCTTTATGATTTATTACAATTGTTTTAAGTCCTAGATTCTCACAGCGCTTGATTCCAAAGGCGTCTTTGTTGTTACAAATGGCAAGCTTGATGTTAAAGTTTATATTTTTGGTTTTGAGTGTGGATTCTATGGTTTTATCGCGAAAAAAGCACACGATATTTTCTAGATTACTCCCATTTCCGCTAAATAAAATCGCCGCATTGATTGTTCTCATTCACGCCTTTCTAAGATTTTAACATTTTTGAAATTATAGCAACCAAAGTTTAAGCTTACTGCATAATGATTTATTAGAGAGAGGCTATTGAGGTTAAAGAAGTATAGATTCTATGATAATGAGCTTCTAAAGAGAGGCAATTGCAGAGGCAAGAGCCTCTAGCTTAGAACACAAACGAATAGCCAAAGCCAAAGGTAGGGACGCGCCACATAGTATCTACTGGGACTAGAGCGTTGTTAGTGCTATTTGTATAAGCTTCGAAGTATTCTTGTGAGTTGATATCTAGCATTGGCACACGAGCATAGACTTCTACCTTATGGTGTCGTTTGATAACAAGAGCAATGCCTGCATTGATTCCAAATACATAGGAATCATCGTAGTTGTTGCCTACGAGTGAATTGGCAGTGCTATCGCTACCTGAACTATTAGTCTTATAATACTTTTGGTTAGCTTCTGCCCAGCCTCCATATACACCTGCAAATACACTAATGCGTCTGGAGGATTCTGCTAGGAGGTCAAGGAGGAAGTCTGCGTTAAGAAGCACTTTATCGATGAAGACATAATCTCTGCGAAGTCCTTTGAGTCCTAGACCTATCATCTGCCCGGGGAAAGCCCAAGTCTGATCGTAAGAGGCGTAGATTCTAAAGCCCATTTTATTAGTGATGTATTGCTGCCAGCCAAGTCTTGCTTCCCAGTTAGCGCCAAATCCGAGACTCATATCTCCTGACTGACGACCTGAGAGTCCCGTAAGATCTGCACTTCGTGTTATTACGCTTGCCCCTACACCAAGACCTATGAATAGTCCTGATTTAGGCTTAGAGAAGTAGGCTTGGAGCATAGCTCGCTTTTGTAGCTCCTCTTGCTCTGCTTTCTTGCGTTTTTCTATCTCTTCTGGTGAGAGAGGCTTCTTATGTGCGACTTTCTTACCTTGTGATTTCTTGGCTTGGGATTGTTGTGTCGCTTTCTTTTGTGGTTGAGAAGCTTGCTTTTTCTGTGGTGCTGGGGCGGCGTTTAACCCTGAGATAAGAGGTAAAGCAAGACCTAGCGTTAGAAGTGAGTTCATAATAATTCTTTTCATCTTTTACCTCCTAGAATATGAAACTATAGCTTACATTAAGTGAAGCATACCAATAGTAGATGTCTTGAGTCCAAGCATTACCATAGCCTGTATTATCTACCCACATATTCCCTCTGTAGATTCCATCATTACCGCCTAGGTTATAGAGTGCAAGCACTGGAATCTTAGCTGTGATGTCGAAGCGATGGTGTCTCATCCAAGTGTAAGATATTCCTACATTAACTCCAGCTCCGAAGCCTCCTATGGTGGCATCACCTTCTTTGACTTGTGCATTACTACTACTACTACTACCTTTTATGGTATAAGTTCCCGTTTGGCTTCTCCAAAAGTTCTGATAACCACCATATAATCCTAAATGCACTCCAAATGCTTGATGTTTAGTTTGAGCTAATTCAAGTAGATAATCTACATTGAGATAAGCACTGTTATTCATATAATAAAGTGTTGAAGTGTTGCCGTTGCCGTCAGAACCTCCTGCTGGGAATCCTGAACCTCCTGTGTAGCTAGCATAGATTCGTAATCCTTGATGGAAGGTGAAGTAGTGCTGGTAACCTACCTTAGCAGAGTAATCAACTGCGAGGACGGAGTCCATTGCAGAACAAGATTGACCTGCGCTACATCTGTTACCTTTATTCATACTAGGCGTAGTAAAGAGCATCATACCCGCACCTACTCCTACACCTCCGAAGAATCCTGATTTAATCCCCCAAGAGTCTTTATCAGAATTGACTGGCATAGGTGGAAGCTTCGTAGGGAGAGGCTTGCCGTTAGGACCTAGGAGGGGTTTAGAGAGGTCTTGCTGGGGTTGTTTGGCATTGTCTTTACCTTGTGGCTGCTTGCCGTTAGGCTGGCTCTTGTCCTGAGGCTTGGCGGACTGAGCTTTGGCGTTAGGCTTGCCTTGGGAAGCGTTGGCTTGTTTAGCGTTGGCTGGCTTGGCGGGTTGCTTGGATTTCGCTTGCTGTGCCTTACCTTTAGCTTGAGAAGCGTTAGACTTCTGGGCAGCGGGGAGGGTGGTGGCTAAAGCTAGAATGGTGAGTAGAGTTGTAATGAGTTTCATATACTTCCTTGTGTTGAAATTAATTTCGTTGCATTGTATCAAAAAAAAAAAAAACACAGCTTAATGTAAGTTTAAATTGTAATCCATATTAAACTAAGGTTTAAATTTTATTGTGATTTGGAGTTGTTTTTGCTTGAAGAGATAAAATCCCTATTTGGAGTTTATCTTGCGTATCGAGCAGAATTTGTCTCAAATGGCATACAGTTCTCTATACAGTGCAAATCAGAACCACGCAAATACTCATCATCGAGATTCTAGTGTCAGCAATGACATTAAGGATACAGATAGTATAGATAATGTTAAAAAAATAGAAGATTCCCCACGAGAATCTATTCAAGAAAATGACAATCAAGAATCTCTAAAGGCTCTAAAAAAAGAGCGTCAGACTTATGGTTTGCTAGTTTTGGAGCTAATGAGTGATGAGGAATATGCCGCATTCCAGAGGGCTACAGCTGGAATGAGTGAAGGGGAAAAGATAATGGCAGCTCAATCGCTTTATACTTTGTCAGAGTTTTATCAAGGGCGCACACAACCTCAAAAACCAAATCCCAAAAACCAAAATCCCTATGCAAAAGTCCAAGATTATGATGATTTCATTAAAAAATACCAAGCTTTTTATAATGGCGCACAAAATTTTGACTCTCTAAGTTAGGGGCAATTTTAGGGTGTAGCGTGGCTAATCAGGGGGTTGATGCAGTGCAAGTGCTTGCATAAATCTGCACATTCTTAAATAAGGGTTTTGTGGCTATATTTAGGCTTGCTTTTTAAGAGGATGCTGGCTTTGTGGTCAGCTTGACTTTTGGGCTTTTTTGGTCTATAATGCACTTTTTGTTAGGTCAGGGTAGCTCAGCTGGTTTAGAGCGCTGGTCTCATAAGCCGGAGGTCGGGAGTTCAAGTCTCCCCCTTGACACCAATTCAGTTTTTATCCAACCTTGCGCCTCAGTGTATAGATTTACAATCATTTTTCTTCACCATCATTGATATCACTTAAAGCAAAATAAGTAATTATGGCTATAACTATGATGATTACAAGTATTGTGATGAGATTCTTTGGGTTTCCGCTAGTTATTATTTTTATAAGAGCTTCCAAGATATCTCCTTGAATTTTATATTCAACCTTTTTGCTTTAGGTTTTTAAATACATCTAAAATATTTTTAGCACAATAAATCACCTCTTCTTGATTCATCGCGTGATGACAAGGGATGGAAATCTCAGATTTATAAAACCTTCTAGCATTACTAAGATCGCTATGGGCACAGTTTTGATACAGCTCATAATCACTAATTGGCTTATAATGCACCTGCACACCAAGCCCAATAGCGTGTAGATTCTCAAAGATGTATCTTTTTTGTGTCCATAGATTCTCGCTAAGCAAAATAGGGTAGAGGTGATTTGTGCTAAAGTGCGAAGCTGGCTTTTTAGAATGAGGCGTGGTGAAAAATTCATTCCCACTAAAAATTTCATCATAATATTGCGCAATCTCCTCACGCCTATTTAAGAAAATGTTAATTTTTTGTAGTTGAGATAAACCAAGTGCCGCTTGGATCTCATTCATCCGAAAGTTAAAGCCACTTATTTGCACCTCACTTTCCCATAAATCCTTTTTAGTCAGCCCGTGAGATCGCACAAGCTTGGCTTTGTCATAAATGTCTTTATTATTTGTAACAAGCGCACCACCCTCACAAGTCGTAATCGGCTTTATCGCGTGAAAGCTAAAGATACTCACATCCGCAAAATTCCCGATTTTTATATCATTCACACTTCCGCCAAAAGAATGCGAGCTATCGGATATAAAGGTAAGATTATGCTCTCTTGCAAGCGCGCTTATAGATTCTACATCCACGCTATTTCCGCCAAAATCCATACTTACAATGCCCTTTAGATTTTGTAGATTCTTGGATTTTATATCTAAAATGGCTTGCTTTATTTTATCAGGATTGATATTTCCAGAATCTAGCACATCCACAAAATAGGGCACACATTCAGATTCTAGTAACATATTTGCCGTAGCGACAAAGCTAATTGGCGTTGTTATTACACAATCATTTGGCGCAAAGTTTGCTTTATAGGCTGCATAAAGTGCTGAAGTCGCTGAGTTGAAAGTGAGTGCGTATTTCACGCCCAAAAATTGCGCTATCTCTTGCTCGAATTGTTCATTTAACTCGCCTTGTGTTAGCGCGCTTGAGTGCAAGGCTTTAATAACGCTTTTGACATCTATCTCATCAATTAGCTGCGTGCTGTAGGGAATCATTAGCCTATGACATCAAGGATTTTATTTAGTGTGATTCCACTAGCGTATGCCCTTTTAAAGTCATCACTTTGCAATCGTGGATCATTGAGTCGCTCGAAAGCCAAATCATTTTTATGGATTTTATCCATAAGGCTATTGATGTCTTTTTCTAGAATCTCTTTTGCTTGTGTGGCATAGGCTTTTTCTTCATCTAACATTGTTTCGTATTGCGCGATTGCTTCGAGATTATTAGCTTCTAATTCGCTTGGAGCAAGGCGCCTGCCATTGAGTTTTAAATCCTGTGAGAATGCTCTATAATCTTTAGTGAATACATTCTCATCTTTAAATGTTGCAGAATTAAAGATTTCTTGCATTTGGGTTTTGATTTCTTGAATTTTGGCGGTTAGATCTTGTGCATCTTGGCTAATTTGTTCTTGGTTGTTTGTTTGATTTTTTTGATGATCTTTTTGGGCTTTGTTAAGGAGTTTTGTTAAGCTTTTGCTTTGGGATTGCAAATCCTTGATGCTTAAGATCATTTTATCAAGCGCATCAATAGCGACATTTGTGTTGGCAATAGCTCTAACATCAGAATCAAAGGTTTTTAATTCTGTAATATGCTCATCTAAACTTGGCTCTCTAGGCGGGATTCTCGAACTAAGCGAATACTTCATATGGTAGTCTTCTGGTTTAAAAATACTTATACTCTGGGCAGAGATTCTCATCTTGCTTCTCCTTAAAAGATCTTACTTTAAAAGAAGCAAAATTTACTCCATATTTTCCATATTTTGTTCAAGATATTTTGTGTAGATTTTAGAATCTAAAAAGTCTGCATTATTCATCATTTTAAGATGAAATGGAATGGTTGTCTTAATGCCTTCAACCTTAAATTCCTTCAATGCACGCTTCATTTTAGCTATCGCTCTTTGTCTATTTTCGCCCCAAACAATAAGCTTGCCAATCATAGAATCATAAAAAGTTGGGACAACATATCCAGAATATGCGTGGCTATCAAGCCTTACATTAGCACCTCCGGGTACGATCCACTGCGTGATCTTCCCAGCACTTGGATAGAATTTAACAGGATCTTCAGCAGTGATTCTACACTCAATGCTATGTCCGTTAAAAGTAATCTCATCTTGTGAAGGAAGCTTCTCGCCTTGGGCAATGCGAATCATCCATTCTACTAAATCGAGCCCGCTTACCATCTCACTCACCGTGTGCTCAACTTGTAAGCGCGTATTCATCTCCATAAAATAAAAATCTTTATTATTAGAATCTAGTAAAAATTCAAATGTCCCAGCACCGACATAGCCGATGTGTTTTGCAGCTTTTACAGCAGTTTGTAATAATCTTTGGCGCACTTCTTCATCAAGCACGACTGCTGGAGTTTCTTCTATTAGCTTTTGTTGTCTTCTTTGTGCGGAGCAGTCGCGCTCACCGATATGCACGACATTTCCGTGCTTATCAGCAAGAATCTGCACTTCGATATGTTTAGGTTGATTGATAAATTTCTCCATATAAATCGTGCCATCACCAAATGCACTCACAGCCTCAGATTCTGCGGCAAGATAGAGATTTTGTAAAAGTGACTCACTTTCAACTATCCTCATACCTCTTCCGCCACCGCCAGCAGCAGCTTTCAAAATCACAGGATAGCCAATTTGCTTAGCGATTTTTTGGGCTTCTTTGTAGTCTTTTAGTGCACCATCACTTCCCATAATTACAGGCACACCAGCTTGCTTCATCACATCTTTTGCCTTAGATTTATCACTCATCATTATCATCACATCGCTACTTGGACCGATAAATTCTATCCCGTGATGCGCGCAAATCTCTACAAAATGCTGATTCTCACTTAAAAATCCATATCCGGGGAAAATCGCATCCGCATCAAATAATGTCGCTGCACTCATAATCGCAGGGATATTCAAATAACTCTCACTACTTTTTGCCCCACCGATACACACTTTTGCATCTGCCATATCAAGATAATGTGCATCTTTATCTGCTGACGAGTATATAGCAATGGCTTGTTTGCCCATTTCTTGGATTGTGCGTATCGCGCGAAGTGCGATCTCTCCGCGATTAGCAATTAGAATGCGCTCTATTTTTAGATTCTTAACCTGCTTCATTTAGATTTTTTCCACTTTAATTAATTTGCTGCCATACTCGACAGGTTGCCCATCAGCAGTTTCAATAGCGATGATCTTGCAATCAAATTCCGCTTCGATTTCATTCATAATTTTCATCGCTTCAATTATTCCAATTGTCTGCCCCTTTTTAATTTTATCGCCGACATTCACATAAGGCGCAGCATCTGGGCTTGGCTTATGATAGAATGTCCCAACCATCGGTGAAGTGATAAAATCACCACTACCATCATTGCTTGGGCTAGATTCTGGAATCACTTGGGCTTGGGGTTGAGATTGGGACTGGGCTTGAGGCTGTGGAGCTTGCGGGATTTGTTGTGCGACTGGGGTAGGGGTTTTATCAAGCTTGAGTTCAAAATTATCTTGCTTGAGGCTTAATCTTGAGATTTTATCATTACTATTAAAAATCTCAATGAGTTTTTTAAGTTCAGCCAAATTCATTAAAAATCCTTTTGTGAGATAATAGAATTTAGTATAATAGCATATTTACTCTAAAAGCAAAAACAAAATTTGAGGAAACTTATGGGATTAAAATCTGATAAATGGATAAGGCAAATGAGCCTTGAGCATAAAATGATTGAGCCATTTTGCGAGAAGCAAATCGGCAGGGGCGTAATTTCTTTTGGGCTTTCAAGCTATGGATATGATATTCGTGTGAGCGATAAGTTTATGATTTTTAGTAATGTAGATTCTATGATTGTCGATCCGAAGAATTTCGATGAAAATAATGTCGTGACAAAAATCGCAAATGACGGATTTATCATCGTTCCGCCAAATTCTTTTGCGCTAGCGCATACGATTGAATACTTTAGAATGCCTCGCGATGTATTGGCTATTTGCCTTGGTAAAAGCACTTATGCGAGATGTGGGATTATCGTTAATGTCACACCTTTTGAGCCAGAATTTGAAGGGCATATCACAATTGAGATTTCAAACACTACGCCACTTCCTGCTAAAATCTATGCAAATGAAGGAATTGCTCAGGTTTTGTTCTTGCAGGGTGATGAAATTTGTGAGATAAGCTATAAAGATAAAAATGGCAAGTATCAGGGGCAGAGAGATATTACATTGCCTAGAATATTAAAAGAATAAGGTTTTAGATTCTGATTTTATGAATACTCGTTGCGCTTATGCCCTGCAATAATAGTGGAGATTTGATGCACCGGGCAAAATCAAGTGGATTATTCTTATGATTGTTTATGTGTTAGATATTTAAAGGGCTTTGTGAATCACCCCCACTTTTTTAAGTAGAGGTAATTCACTTATCACAAAAAATATTCCTTATGAAATATTATTAAATTTATAAGTATCCCGCAGCTATTGCTAGCACATAACCAGCACAGCAAGAACTGAAAACTCCAAGAAGACCCGGGATAATAAAGCTGTGATTAATGACAAATTTACCAATCTTTGTCGTGCCAGAACGATCAAACTGAATAGTTGCTAAATCGCTAGGATAAGTTGGCAAGATATAATATCCATAGCACGCTGCCGCAAATGCTACAATGACTCCTGGTTCTACACCAATATTAAGTGCAAGTGGGACAAACGCAGCTAAAGCTGCCCCTTGAGAATTTACAAGCTTTGAGATAAGTAGTAACATAACTGCATATGTCCATTTATGTTCTGTAACGATATCGCCTAGCACAGCCTTTATCATCGGTGTATGCGCACCAAAGAGAGTATCTGCCATCCAAGAGACACCAAACACAGCCACCAAAGCAATCATACCTGAGCGGAAAACCTCATTTGAGCTTATTTTTTTGACATCGGTATTTGTAAAAATAATAATAAGCGCACCAGCCAAAAGCATAAAGGCTTGTATCACATCTACCATTGATATATAATCATATTCTGGATTACCTAGCTTATCTTTTTGAGGTATGGCATTAACCTTACCAGAATCTAGCGCCTCTTTAAAGTCGCTCACTTTTTCATCAGAAGCATTTGATTGATCAAGTCCTAGTTTTTTAAGATCGATCTCGCCTTTATTTGTGCCTTTTGGTGTCCATTGCAGTGTAGTATCTTTCGCAATTTGATAAGAATATTGCATTTTTTGTCCCCAATTTGGCTTTAAGTTACTAAATACACCAATGGTAGCTACAAGCGCAATCGCACCTAAGAAAATCCACATTGCTATCCAATTTTGTTTAGGCAGTTTTACATTAAGCAGTGTTTTTGTTTCGCCATAGACATATTTTTTGAATTCTGGATCTTTTATACGTTTTTGGAATTCTTCATCCTTATCTAAATCTTTGCCTCTAAACCACGAAAAAATACCAACACATAAAACACCAAAAAATGTGCTAGGAATAGTGATTTGCAATAAATTGATGTAGCCATCAAAACCAGCAAGTTTATGATCCGCTGCTAGCAGTAGTGCCGTAAGACTTACCACTGCTACTGATACTGGTGATGCTATAATCCCCATTTGAGATGAGACAGAAGCCGCAGCCATTGGTCTTTCTGGACGAATGTTGTTTTTAATAGCGATATCATAGATGATTGGCATAATCGTATAAACCACGTGTCCTGTGCCACAAAGCATTGTCAAAAAGCAAGTTACAAAAGGTGCAAGAATTGTCAATAGTTTGGGATTCCTGCGTAAGATTCGTTCAGCAATTTGAAGCATAACATCTAAACCACCACTCGCTTGTAAAGTCGCAGAAGCTGCTACTACTGCTAAAATCGTGAGCATTACATCTATAGCTGGTTTTCCCGGTTTGATATGGAATAAAAATACAAGCATTAAAATACCCACACCACCTAAAAGCCCTAATGCTATACCGCCTTTACGCGCGCCATAAAACAAACAAGCAATCACCACAGCAATTTGTATCGCAAACTGCGTGCCCCCACTAAGATTTGTTAAAAATTCCATTAGCCTCTCCCTGTATTTAAAATTCAATGTATTATATTATAAATACATATTAAAATAAATAAGGATACAAAAAATGATATGAATTCAAGATAGGAGCTTTCTTTACGCTAAATAGTAGTATTGTGAATCGCCCAAACACCAAAAGGCGTTGGGTGATTCATTGGGTTACTAAAGGTAGCAATAAAAAGATTCTAGAATCCACTTAAAGAGATTCTAATCTCACTAAAGCCTTGCTCATTCACACATTTAATTAGTGTGATTGGTGCATTATTGATGTGATAAAAGGTGTTTTGTCGTTTTTACCCCAAGCTCTTTAAGATACTCAAACCTTGAAGCAAGACTACCCTTACCGCTTGAAAGCTTAGAATCGAGACTCTCGCTTTGTTTAGATATGCGCTCGATGAGTTCTTTTAGCTTGTTAAAATCCTCTATAACCCCCACAAACTTATCATAAAACTTTCCAATCTCATCAAACGCCTTGCGCACTTTCTCATCAGAATCGATATATACCCAGCTAATTTCAATGGTCTTTAGCGCCATAAAAAGCGTCTGTGGTGCGGTGAGATAAACTTTTCTTTTATAGGCGTATTGATAGATTCCATTATCCACGCTCAAGGCGATATCAAGGATATTTTGATAAGGAATGAAAAGCAAGACAAACTCATAAGTGTGCTTCTCAAAATTGACATAAGGTTTTTTTGCAAGCTCATCGATGCGATTTTTAAGGTTGCTCGCTACTTCTTGGCATACGCCTTCATCAATCTCGCCAAAGCTAAAGTTATTTGGCAGTGGAAATTTAGAATCTATGATAATGCTTCTCTGTTTATCGAGATATACCACTGCATCGGGACGATACGCATTGCCTTCAAAGTTAAAATGCTCTTGCAGTTTGTATTGCTCACCTGGTATAAGCCCGCTATGTTCTAGCACATTTTTAAGCTGAATCTCAGCAAAATTCCCGCGAATCTTTTTGTCACCTTTGAGAATCTGAGCGAGTTTATCAGCATCTTCGCCTATTTTTTTGCTATTTTCAAACATATTTTTAATGCTTGTTTCTAGCTTCACTTCATTGCTTGCAAGCCTCTCTTTATACTCTTTCATACTCTCGCGCACAGGGCTAAAGATAGAATCTAGAATCTTTTTAGAATCTTCCATTAAATGTAGCTTGTTTTGCTGGAGCATATTTTGGGATTGCGTTTGCATTGTTTTAGTGACTTCTTCTTTTAGAGTGGCTAGATTCTGGGCGTATTTTTCCTCTAAGGTATGTAAAAGTGCTTGGTTAGATTCTAGCTTGGCTGTGAGTTTGGCGATTTCTTGCAAGGCGGTGTTATACTCTGTGCTAATGGCTTGTAATTGTGCTTCTTTGGTGTCTTTATCTTGCTTTAGGGATTCTAGATGATAAAGTAAAGTATGCTTATCTTTACGCAAGATGATATTACGCACCACAGCCCATATCAGCACTAAACTCACTAACGCTATGAATGCTATATATGCTTCTGTCATTTTATTTCCTTTTTATTCTTAATCAAAATCACGAAATACTTAAACCACAGCAAGATATGGCATTATACTTAAAAATTTTGTATAATCCACAAAACATTCCATAAGCATTTGGGGGTATTATGCGAACCTTTATGAAGTATAGTAATATTATTTTGTTTATTGTTGTGGCGACTTTGGGGGTGATACTTTTCCCAAGTGGCAAAATCACGCAAGAAGTGCTCGATCTCTTCCCAAAGACTAAAGATCGCGAGGTAATTGATATTTATCGGGAGTTTGCTTCATCACATTATGTGTTTAGTGCAATTAAGGGCTTTGATGAGGATTCTAAAAAGACACTTGATTCATTTTTAGATAGAATCCAGACTCTCCCAAATGTCAGATCCACGCATACAAGTGTGCAAGCCACGCAAGCCCTGCAAGATTTTATAGCCACTCATTACATAGCGGTTGCTACGCCAAATGAGAATCTGAGGGTTTTCACCTCTCAAGAAATCACTAAGAAAATCACACAAGGCGTGCAATCTTTGCTTAAAGCCAAAAGCGCTAAATCACAAGATTCTAGCTTTAATCCAAATGACCCTTTAGGTGCGTTTTTTATGCCATCAAATAGACCCCAAGAGCTCCAGGCTAAAGATTATGGACTTATCGGGCTTATCGAACTTGAAAGCCTTGAGGATAAAGATATTAAAGCCACGATTGAGGGATTTGAAGAAATTGCTAATGATTATCCTAATATCCGCTATTTCTCGCAGAATTTTATGGAATCTATCAATCTTGATTTGATTTTAAAGGAAGTGAGTTTTTTGCTTACATTTGCATCGGTGGCGTTTGTGGTGCTGTATTTTGTCATTATTAGAATCCCGATGCTCACGCTTAATACAATCGCAACTTTAGTTATGGCAAATATTGTGGCGATGTTTATCGTGCAGTGGGTGTATCCTAAAGTTACGATTATGGCGCTTAGCTTTGGTATGGGGATTAGCAACATTGCCATTGATTATATGATGCATCATAATTTTTTTAGTCTTTATGCGCGTAAGGGAAGCTTTAATAAGGCTGTGTTTTATGGCTATATCACGACTATTGTTGGCTTTGGAATCTGCCTTTTTATCCCGTTTCCGCTTCTTGCGCAGCTCTCGCTTTATGCAATAATCTCACTTAGTGTGAGCTATTGTTTTTTTGCGTTTTTGTATCCGCGCATTAGGTTTAATGCTCCGCGCTTCTTCCCAAGTATCGCTAAATGGCAGAGATCAAAGATTCCAAATGCGTGGTTTTTAGGGCTTTGTATGATGGGCTTTATCTTTGTGGGGCTTAATTTGAAATTCGATTTTGACCTCTCAAAATTAGGCTATGAGAATAAGACACTTTTAGCTGAGAAGGATTTTTTTGATTCTGCTTATAATCACAATCAAGCCCAGATTCTTCTCTCAAGCCAAAGCACACAAGGGCTTTTAGCCCTAGCTAATATGCTCCAAATGCGCCTTAATACCAAAGCCCCAGATTCTAAAAGCCCGGAAGACGCCCTAAAAGAATCTAGCTTTATCCCTCTTAGTATTATCCCTTCGCCATCCATCATTGAAGAGAAGAAAGCCTTTTTGCACTCTAAAATTATGCATCAAAATACACAAACTCTCCTTACCACACTTCCGTATTTGCAAGCCTCTTTACTCGCACAAAGTAGTGATAAATCCTATCAAGATTCTATCCACGCACTTTTTAAGATAATGCGCCAAAGCTATGAGATAAAAAAATTAGATAATTTAGAAAACCTTAATTTAAAAGACCTTCAAAATCTAGGCTTTAACATCATAGAAAGTGATGGTAGATTCTACTATCTTGCAATGATAAATCGAGATGATATGCCACTTATTCAAAGTCTCATAAAAGAGCTTCAAGACGCGACAGATCAAAGCCACATAGAATCTAGATCGCTTCAAAGCATACTTGATAATCTTGCTAATAGCATTGTTACGCCGATGTTGCTTGTGCTTGGAGTCGCACTTATAGCGATGCTTGCGACTTTGGCGATTACTGCTAGGGAAGCGTTTTTAGAATGCGTGGTGTTTATATTGTTCCCGCTTTGTGGCGCGCTGTGCGTGATAGCAAGCCATAGCACATTAAATATTATGCATCTTTTTGCACTGCTTATTCTTGTCGTTGTAAGCGTGGATTATGGAATCTACTCGGCGAAAGAAGGGCTGAATCTGCGCACATCTCACGCGATATTTTTCTCAGCAATTACCACGGGATTATCTTTTGGAATCTTAATGACTAGCAAGACAACTGCGCTAAATTCATTTGGTGAGGTGATCTTCACAGGAATGTGTGGGATTTTGATTTTGCTATTTTTTGGCAAAATTAAGCGTAAAAGATAAATATTAAGCTTTTTATTAATATTGATTTTTCTTTGCAAAGCTATTTTAAGATATGATATAAAATTCAAAATCCACAAAAATGAATATTTTATGAAGGAGAGTTTTTATGAAAAAATCTTTAGTGGCATTACTTTTACTAATTTCTAGTAAGCAAATATTAGCTTGTGATTATTATGAGGATAAAAGCGTAATATCAAAAACACTAGATACTGGAATTTATCATAAAAACATATCAGGTGTAGTATGTTCGCCTAATAAAACAATGACTATTCCAATTAAAATGGTAAAGTAAAAGGTTTATATAAAGAATATTACGAATCTGGTGCTTTATGGTATGAGGCAAATTATAAAAATGGTAAAAAAGAAGGTTTAGTTAAAGAATATTACGAATCAGGCGCATTGAAGAGTGAAGTAAATTTTAAAGATGGTATAAGAGTAAGTGGCAAATGTGCCAATGGAAGAGAATGGACCGATGCAGAACTTTCTAATTTTGAAAAAGGATTAGAAGTAAGTTGTGGTGATTGATGATGTCACAGGATTTTAGATTCTCAAAGCTTAAGATTAAATTTGTGTAATAAATTTCTGATACAAGCTAAAAGTTCAAATGGCAAGATAGAAATTAAATGGTCGGAGTAGCGGGATTCAAACCCACGACCTCACCCACCCCAAGGGTGCGCGCTAATCAGGCTGCGCTATACTCCGCAAATAAGTCATCAAGATTAAAAGCAACCATTCTAGCAAAACGATTCTTTATAAAGCATTAAGTTAAGATTTTGGCAGATTAAAGATAAAAAATTAAGAAACCTAACATCTGGTAAGAAATACAAACGCTATTTTCAATGGTGCTTCGTGTGGATTATTAAAATGATTTTGCTATTACAAAAATGGCAGAATCTGGAGATTCTGCAAGGTTAGGGTGCTAAAGTGCGCTATATTATTTTATTTGGCAGGAATTGAGCGAGAATCTAAAGCAAATGATGTTTATTTGAGATTCTACATTTATAGAGTCCAAAGTATGTGATAGATTTATTTTGTGCTAGAATCTTGTATTCAAGGATTGAGATGAAAAATCGTTGCCACCAAGCGAGACAAGTAATTAAATAATTTGAGAGAGCTTATTAAGACCCCTAATCCGAAGTGTAGAATCA
>CBCPND010000085.1:0-12766 GCA_965120395.1 uncultured Helicobacter sp. | reverse complement strand
TTTGAGTAATTCACCCACGCAGAAAACACTCCATTATCGCTTACATCATATTCTAGCTTGGCTCGCACATCGTGTGTGTTAAACTTCTGCTCACCCATATCGCCTACTATGTAGATAGTACTTCCGCTTGTGTTTTGAGATGGAATATGGCCTGTGATACTACCACCATTACCACCATTACCACCATTACCACCATTACTACTAGTCCACGCAGAATCTGCGGCATAGCCATTTGAAAAGCTTCCACCATAAGTGACTTTGGCTCGCAATCTTTTGTTTAAAAACGCATCACCCGCGCTCAAATACCACTGCGTATAATCTTGTGGGGCATTTTTATTATCAAATGGATTCCCATAGCCAATAGAGCCATAAACCTCTAGCTCTGTTGGCATTCTTGTGATGAAATTAACCGCCCCACTTAAGCCTCCTGAGCCATACAGCACAGAGCTTGCCCCTCGCACGACTTCTATACGTTCTAAATCGTGCGCGCGCATTGTGGTTAGCATTTTAGTGTTGTTATTGATATCATTAAGCGGCACGCCATCAACCATAAGTAGCGCACCTCCGCTAATCCCGCGAATCATCACGCTATCAAATGTCTCCATACCACGTCCTTTAGGCTGGATAATGCCTTCTTCCCCGCGCAAGGCATCTGTAAAGCGATAATTTGGAGTTTGATTTATTTGCTTTTTATCAACTACGGTTGTATTTCCTGGGGCTTGCTCGATTTCTGTAGGGACTTTTGAGCCTACACTTACGATATTATCAAGTGTGATTGTCTCTATTGTCTCTGTCTCTAGGGCAAAGCCTGCCCCCACTACAATAAAAATAGCCAAAATAATTTTACGCATAGATTCTCCTTTTTTGCAGATTGGTAATCTTTGCTGATCCTGCATTATTGCCAACAAATATTACGATATTGAAAAAAGTAATACTAATACAAAAAATATTAAAAAATATTAAATCGTAACACTAGATTTGAATCTAAACTATTTAAAATGCCTATAAAATGAATGTGTAGCAAGCGATAACATAGCCTTATCACCCTTGCTATCGCCATATGCGAAAATCTCTGTATAATCTTTTAGATTATAGTGCGCTTGAATGCGAAGTGCCTTTTGTGCGCCATAGCAGTTCTCCCCGCAAAATTGTCCTGTGAGATTCCCATCCTTAAACTCAAGCCTTGTGGCTATACACTCAATCCCAAGCTTATCGCACAATGGCTTTAAATATTCCTCAAAGCTTGCACTCACCATTACAACCTTATCGCCCCTAGCTTTATGCCAAGCTAAAGTCTCAAGCGCAGAATCTAAAAGCATAGATTCTAGCAATGGCAAAAATTCAAGGCATTTTTGCCTAAAATCTACCTCTTGCATACCAGCAAAAAAGTATTCTACAAGCCTCTGCTTCGCATAAGTGTTAGAACAAATTCCAAGCACATATCCAAGCAAAATCCACACTCGTGCGATTATTCCCTTATAAAACGCCCTTTTGCCAACCATAAACTGCACAAAAGCAAAAAGGCTATCCTTTCTTGTCATCGTGCCATCAAAATCAAAAAACGCAATATTCAAGCACTCTCTCCACAGCCAAGATTTTACAACTACATCTTAATGAAATTCTCTAGAATCTTAAGCCCTGCGTTGTGGCTTTTCTCAGGGTGAGGCTGAATGCCAAAGGTATTGTCCTTTTGCACAATTGCTGGGAAGCTCTCGCCATATTTGCAATACATCAGCACCTCTTTAGAATCTTTAGCTATGTTAACGTGATAGGAATGCACGAAGTAGAGATATTCGCCATTTTTAATACCCCTTAAAAGCACATTAGATTTTGCGTATGGTGTGAAAAAACATTGATTCCAGCCAATGTGTGGGATTCTAGGTGCACACTTAAAAGTTCTCACCTCACCATCTAAAAGCCCTAAACCTTGATGCTCTCCAAACTCATAGCTTTTCTCAAATAAAAGCTGCATCCCTAAGCAAATCCCTAAAATATACTTGCCACTTTTGGCAAATTCTTTAATTCCTTCATCAAATCCACGCTCACAAATGATCCCCATCACATCGCCAAATGCACCAACGCCTGGCAGAATAAGCTTATCGTATCGGCTTATTTTGTCAGGATCACACTCGATTACAACCTCATAACCTAAGAATCTAAACGCATTGCGCACGCTTCCAATATTTCCCGCTCCATAATCGACAAGCCCAATCATTGCCAGCCTTTTTAGATTCTATGGATTTGGCGTTTGCGCAGAATCTGTTTTAGAATCTATAACTTCTTGACAGCGTGCACATAAATGCTCTTCACAAGGTGCGACAAACTGCCAACAGCGCGGACATTTATACCCTTTGGCTTTTGTGATTTTAAAGATTTCGCTTATGTTGCTAGATTCTACTTCAAAGCTTGCTAGAATCTCGCTAGAATCTATGCCATTAGATTCCACTTCGCTAACAATTAGCCATCTATCAAGCTCGCTAAACTCGCTAGAATCTGGACTTATCACGCAAAGCTCTAAAGATGATTTGATAATTTTATCCTTTTTAAGCACATCGATAGCCTCACCAAACTTCTCACGAATCTTCATCAATCGCTCAAAATCTGTGCTTATTTCACGCTTCTCTAAAGTAGGATTTTGTAAATCAAAAACATCATTTATGCCATTTTTTAGATTCTCATTTGCATAATTTAGGGCTTCATTGGCGGTATAAGTTAAAATTGGCGCGGTGACAAAAAGTAGCTTTTTTAGGATAAATGCCATTGTGATTTGGATTGATTTTCTGCGCGCACTATTAAGCGCATCGCAATACAAACTATCCTTGCATAAATCCATATAAACGCCACTTAAATGCACGCTCACAAAGTTCATAATCACACTAAAGCCTTTAGCAAACTCATATTCTCTAAATAGCGCTAATGCCTTCTCTAGCTCGCTTTGGGCTAGATTTATAATGTAGTAGTCAATCTCAGAATCTAGCACTAGATTTTGTGGCTTGCTAAAATCTAGAGAATTTTGCAAATCCTGCGTATTTGCGAGTAAGAAGCGAATGGTGTTGCGGATTTTTTTATACTGATCGCTTACTTGTTTTAGGATGTTTTGGGAGATTTTTTGATCGTTTTGATAATCACTTAGTGCTACCCAAAGACGCAAAATATCGCTTCCATAAGTTTTCAAAATATCTTGCGGGGCGATGACATTGCCTTTAGATTTGCTCATTTTTTGCCCATTTTCATCCATTGTAAAGCCGTGTGTTAAAATGCTTCTATAAGGAGCTTTTTCATTTATCGCACAACTCACAAGAAGCGAGCTTTGAAACCATCCGCGATGCTGATCGCTTCCTTCAAGATACATACTCGCTGGATAATCTCCCGCATTATATTCTTTAGATTCTAGCACCGCTTTCCAAGTGCTCCCACTATCAAACCACACATCTAAAATGTGATAAATCTTTTCATAATTTGTGGCTTTAGCTTTGTGGCTTTGTGGCAAAAGCTCTTCTATACTCTTGCTCCACCACACATCACAGCCTTCATTTTCAAATACTTGCGCGATATGATTAAGAATCTCAGAATCTAGCACTGCATTACCTGTGGCTTTATCCTTAAAAAATGCAATTGGCACGCCCCAATCGCGCTGACGCGAGATACACCAATCGGGGCGATTTTCTATCATTGAGTAGATTCTGTTTTTACCATTTTGCGGATAGAATCTTACAGAATCTAGCGCATTAAGTGCGACTTGACGCAAAGTCTTACCATCAGCGCTAAAAGGCTTATCCATTAGAATAAACCACTGCTTTGTCGCACGATAAATCACAGGCTTATGTGTGCGCCAACAAAACGGATAAGAGTGAATGAATTTTGAGCAATGTAAGAGATTCTCACCCAAAGCTTCTAGAATCTTCTCATTTGCTTTAAAAATATGCATCCCAATAAAAGAATCTAAAAGCTCCTCGCGTAAAAGCCCATCCCTTCGCAAGCTCTCATCATAGCACCCACCATCATCCACAGGCATTAGCACTTTAATATCATACTTCAAACATACATAATAATCATCCTCGCCGTGCCCGGGCGCTGTATGCACAAGCCCACTTCCGTCATTCATTAGCACGTGATCACCCAAAATCAATAAGGATTTTCTGCCATTGAGTGGATTTATCGCTTCTAAGAACTCAAAATCCTTGCCTTTATAAGTTTTTAGAATTTCACCCTTTGTGATTCCAATTTGTGTTAGATTCTCAATCAATGGCTTTGCTAGAATGTAGCCCTCAGTCGTGATTACATACTCTTCGTTTGGATTTAGGCAGATTGCTTGGTTTGCCGGAAGTGTCCAAGGCGTAGTCGTCCAGATAATCGCTTTTGCAGAATCTACACCTAGCTTTTTGCAAGATTCTTTACTTATATCAAAGCCCACAAATATCGAGTAATCCTCTTTGTCTTGATATTCTACTTCAGCTTCAGCAAGCGCACTTTGAGCTGCCCAGCTCCAAAACACAGGCTTACTGCGCTCAACCAAAAGCCCTTTTTTAGCGATCTCACACAGCGCTTTATAAATCTCAGCCTCAAAGGCAAAATCCATCGTCTTATAAGGTCTCTCAAAATCTCCAATCACACCTAAATCTTGAAATTCCTTGCTCTGAATTTCTATAAAATCTTGCGCCCATTGCCTGCAAAGCTCGCGAATCTTTGTCTTTGGCAAGACATCTTTTTTCACTTTGGTAATTTTTTCTTCAACTTTTTGCTCTATGGGCAATCCGTGGCAGTCCCAGCCGGGCGTGTAAGCCACATTTTCACCTTGAAAATAATGAAATTTGACAATGATATCTTTTAAAATCTTATTGAGTGCGTGTCCGATGTGAATGTGTCCATTTGCATAAGGCGGTCCATCGTGCAAGAAAAAGGAAGTTCTTGCATCTTTGTTGTGTGCGCGTATTTTGGCATAGATTCTGTGATCTTGCCATTGTTGATAAGTGATTGGTTCGTTTTGCGGGAGATTACCTCGCATAGGAAAGTCAGTATTTGGTAAAATAAGCGTATCTTTATAATCCATTCTTAACCTTTTTAGGATTTTAAAAAGCGATTCTAACACAATAAACTTTAAGAATTTATGGGATTGGCTTAAAAAGTGTATGTATTTTAGCTTGAAGCTACACAAGATTAAGATTGGTCAGAGAGCATCGGGATGTTTATAGTATGCCTAGCATACTATAAACTAAACTTTAAATTTTCAAGCCTATTTCCGATGTAATCTTTGCTCCGTTTTCATACTATCATACTCTTTAATAGATTTCTTTGAGATGTTGAGTTTATCAATCTCTAATAAATCTCGAAATGTAAAAAGAGCCGATTCATTTGACAAACATTTCTCAAACTTCTCAACGGATTTCTTATTAAGAGCCGGAGCTAGCACACTCAAGTCTTTAGCTAAAGTAAATAGTCCAGAAGATTGCTTACTATCCAAAGATCCATTCTTGGCTTGGGCAAGAAGTCCCTCTGCTTTACTCAACTCTGGTATAAGCTTCTCTAAACCACTTGTATAGATTTTATATATATCACCGAATTTCCCGGGATTCTCAAACATTAAGAGTCCTAAAAGTTTCTCATCTAGAACCTTGCGCCACGCTACTTTACCATTTTTAGAATTATCTAAAAGTAACCTTACAGAGCATTTCCTTAGTTCCTCAAGAGCCTTATAATGGCTGTTATCAAGCCTTAAAGACGCACCATAAGAGAACCCAAACCCTACCATTAGCATCAATGCTAGTAATATTATCCTTTTCATATTTTCCTCCTTAGTCTTCCTTGTCTAAGAGTTTATAACATAGCCTACCACCGATTTTTTCAATTAAAACATTGAAAACTACTATTTTAACATAAAATCACCTAAAAATTTAAGATATCTCCACATTTTATTAAATAAATATTTACAAATGGCGATTATAGAGGCATTTTAAAATAAATAAAGATTCTAGCATACAGTGGATTTACCCATAATGCTAAGCTGAAGAACAAAAAACTCACATATCAAGAAATGAAAAACAAAGAAGAAATTTTTGAGTTTGATTGGCTAGATTTTGGATCAATTTAGAACCTAAAGCAGAATCTGAGAAATAAAAGGATTATATTCTAGATCTTGAGGGCTTTAGATTTTAGAGAATCTAAAGTTTCATTTTGGGATAATTTGTAAAATTTATAAGGATTATGATGAAGTCGCCAAAGTTAGCTATTGTCGTCCCTTGCTATAATGAACAAGAGGTCGTGGCACATACCTGTAAAGCCTTAATAGATAAGCTTTATGGGCTTATAGATTCTAGTGTGATTGCTAAAGATAGTTTTATTTGTTTTGTTGATGATGGAAGCAGGGATAAAACTTGGGAGATTCTAAAAAGCCATATAAAATCCCTAGAATCTAGCTCTAATTCTGTTCATTCTACCCCCCCCCCCATTAAATACCTTACAAATCACCGCACTTAAGCTCTCTAAAAACTGCGGACATCAAAACGCCTTGCTTGCGGGGCTAGAATTTGTCAAAGATAAATGCGATTGCGCGATTAGCATTGATTGTGATTTGCAAGATGATATTGGTGTGTTTGATAAATTTATTGCTAAATTTATGCAAGGCTGTGATGTCGTGTATGGTGTGCGCAAATCGCGCCAAAAAGATAGCCTTTTTAAGAAAGCCACGGCTTTAGGATTTTATAAACTAATGGCAGCAATGGGCGTTAAGATTCTCTATAATCACGCGGATTATCGCTTGCTTTCAGCGCGCAGCATAGAATCTTTGCTCAATTTTAAGGAGGCGCATTTGTTTTTGCGCGGGATTGTGCCTTTGCTTGGGTATAAAAGCGATGTTGTATATTATGATCGTTTAGAGCGCTTGGCTGGAGAGTCTAAATATCCTTTGCGCAAGATGCTTTCATTTGCGTGGAATGGGATCACAAGCTTTTCGATTGTGCCTTTGCGCGTAGTGAGCGTGTTTGGGATTTTACTATTTATTGTGTCAATTTTGCTTGGTGGATATGTTTTATACATTAAGTTTTTTACCTCACAAGCCATTTATGGTTGGGCTTCTATGACTTTGATTTTGACATTTTTTAGCGGGATTGAACTTTTGAGTTTGGGGATTATTGGCGAGTATGTAGGCAAGATTTATCAAGAAGTCAAAAAGCGTCCGCGATATTTCATTGAGGAGATTTATAGCAGGCTAGAATCTTAAGATTCTAGCATATCTAATGGCGGCATAGATTCTATAATCTCTACACTTTTCACACTCATAGCAATCACACTTAAGAGAAGCCTTAATGCGTATCTGCCGCCTTTAAGCCCTTTGAGTGCGCCCTCTTTGCTTTCATATAAGTTTGGGTCATTTGTGATGTTAGAATCCTTATCGGTGCTTATTTGGTATCTATCCATTATCCATTCTATCGCACTTCTGCCATTAACCTTATATTCATAAGCCTTGCGTGGGATATTGATGATGTGGATATATTCATTAAAGATAATTACGCTTGTATCTTTTTGCTTTCTTCTATCCTTGCCAAAGGCAAGCTTTTTAATCCTAAAGTGCTCATCGCTTAGAGATTCTATGCTCTTTTGAATGATGGTGTAATCTATGTCTTGTGTGAGAAGTGAAGGGGATTGCAAGGCTTTAGTGAAATTATTGGAATCTTTTGATAAGCACGCAAAGCATTTTAGATTCTCACATTCTTTAGCGTAGGATTCATAGTTTAAGTGCAGCTCTACTAGTTTGCGACCTATGGATTCTAGCGCGAAGAAGTCCTTTACAAATGGGATTCTAGGGAGCATTTTAGAGAGATTGTCTTTATATTTTTCTTTATAGGTCGGATGATTTAGCAAGGCATAGATGTAATAAAATATCGCCTCTTTTGTGATTGGATTTTGGGCTAAAAATGTGGATTGCTTCATTTTGGCTTCGGTCATTACCGCCTGAGGTAACTCCCTCGCCTCATTTTGCAAAGCCACATTTTTATCTCCAAAATCTGGCTGCCTTGATGTTTTGGCGGGTGTGAAGTATTGTGGGTTTTGCTCCCAAAAGTGCGCATAGACTTCTTGGAATCTTTTTAGCGCCTCATCTCTAATGGCACTTTTGCGCTTATATATAGGTGGTGTCTGGGGTAGATTCTAGGATTTTGCTAGAGTCTTGGAAGTGCATTTGCGTTTGTGTGCCGCTTTTGCGTGTATCAGATTCTATACGCTCATAATAGTAGAGAGGGAAGCATTGAGAGTTAGAAAGGGTTCCTGATTCTATGATATGCTGTGTTATTAGTGCAGAAAATTCCTTATTGCTACCAATTCCATTTATTGTAATGCTAATGTTTGGTAAATATTTGTAGGTTTCGACAAAATTCTTAATGAGGTGTTCTTCGTTTGCAGCCAAATCAAAAATATCAATATTTGTTGGTGTTGCTGTTGGATATATTTGATGATTTTTACTTTGTCTATGATTAAGATATTTTTCATAATATAAATATTCCTTGCAAAATGGTCTATAAACCGAAATGATAATTTTTTGATGTTGTAAATATTGAATCTCACCTCTTGTTATTTTTGCTTTAAGTGATTCGCTCCAAGTAATTTTAGTTTTATCTTTGCACAAAAGTTCATTGTATTCTTTTAATTTTTGTCCTTTGAATTTTTGTGTTTCTAAATTAAATGTTGCAATAAATGTTTGCATATTTTTTGCTAGCTCAGTTTTAGAAAAGTTGTATAGCCAATTATCGCCACCCGTCTGTATTCCTTGAGAGAATATCTCAAAAATTTCTAATTCTATTTGCCCTTGTTTGTTTGGTATAAGTGGTTTTAGCTTTTGTGCGGTGTTGCCTAAAGGAATATATTTTAAGAAGCTATAATCGCGTTGATTTATCCAGTCATAGTCTTGGTTTGGCTTGATTTGGTTAAAGGGAATGGACTCTATGGATTTAAAGTTTTGGATAATGTCAAGCTTTTCTTGGCGGGTGAGGTAATCACCGATGTCGTAATAATAAATCTCTGCCTTTTTTGAGGGCTTATTAGAATCTGGATTCTGGCTTAAAGGGGTATTTTTAATCAAGATAGAAATGGCAATGGGTGCGCGAGAGCCAGAATCAAAGATTTTACCCCCTTCTTTTTTGGAGGTCTCGCCTGATGTGCGCTGATTCCCTCGTAGATTAAAGATATAGACATAATCAAATTCTTCTTCTAAGCACGCGCGTAAGCCAGAGTCTGCATTCCCATCAATAAAGCTGCCATTGGTTACAAATCCTATGATTCCGCTAGATTCTATGCGATCGCTTGCATAGCGGATAGCCATTTTGTAATGGTCATAAACCTTGCTTTGATTATTTGACGCTGTTTTTGCAATGTATGTTTCTTTGATTCTGGATTCTAAAAATGGGTAGCTTTCATTTGCATTATTGTCGTTTGAGTTGCTTTGATTGGCTGAATATGGCGGATTGCCGATGATGACTTTAAAGGGGGTGTTTTTAAAGTCTTGGATTTTTTGATAATTGTGGGCGAGGTAATCACCTTGAAATAGCCTTTGCTCGCCCTTTCTAGCGCCTTTAAAGCCTTTAGATTCTGGCATGTAGGTGTTAAAGGTATCGGTTAGGAGATTATCAAGTAGGGTGTAATCTGTGATTTCTTGGGTGTTATTTTGGGTTTTATTTATGTGGCTTAGGCGTTCGTGATAGGTGGAGGTGATGTTAATCTGGGCGATGTAATAAGCTAGGAGGGTTATCTCATTTGCCCATAGCTCGTTTTTGTATTTATGCTCTAAGGTAGAATCTAGCAAGCCGCTTTGGATAAGGCGCGTGATAAAAGTGCCTGTGCCGGTGAATGGGTCGCATATATGGACATCTTTATCGCTTAAGTTTTTATCAAAGTGCTTTTGAAGCGCGAAGCTCACAGAGTGGATGATAAAATCCACTACTTCGATTGGCGTATAGACGATGCCTAGCTTTTCTTGGGTCTTTTTAAAGGCGGATTTGAAAAGTGTGGCATAGAGGCTTTTGATGAGATTCTGGCGGGATTTATCGCTTTGGGCGTAGTTGGCGGTGGATTGCACGCTTTTATAGAAACTCTCTAAAGATGCAATCTCAGAATCTAGCCCGAATTCTTTAATGGTGTTATAAAGCTTGGTTAGCTCAGAGCTTACTTTATCAAACTTGCTAAAATCGATATTTGGGAAAAGGTGGTCAAATATAGGCTGTATGGTGATATGCTGGGCGATTAGGCTAATGGCTTCTTTACTATCAAAGCTTGCGTTGATATTAGCTTGAAGGGCTTTGCAGAAGTTCTCAAAGAGGGCAATAGTCTTAGGATTATCCTTTAAGAGGGATTCTATGCGCGAAGTGAGGTTATGGAAAACCTCGCCTACCTTTTTAGCATAGCTCTCCCAATATTCTAAATCGCCTAAATGCTTAGGGATAGCGCCCTTCATCTCATCTACAAAATCAGCAAGAGAGAAGAGGCTAGGTTCTGGCATTTCTTGTCTGCAGTCACCAGAGGTGGTAACGCTTAGCACTTCATCTATGCGCTTTATATCGACTAGAGATTCATCGTGGCTTCGCAGGGCTTTAAGCACTTTCCATACGCCTTTAAATTTATCCTTTTTAATGGTTTCATCATAGTTCTTAATCTCCTCATCATTTAACATAATAGGCAAGATGATATAGCCATACTTCTTACCCGGGGCTTTACGCATAGCGCGCGCCCTACGGCTTGGACTATATCTACTACACTATCGCGTGGGTCAAAGAATGCCACTGCATCAAGGCTAGGCACATCAATGCCTTCTGTTAGGCACTTGGCATTGCTTAAGATTCTAAAGGGCGTGTCTTGGTCTTCAAGCTTTAGCCAGCTAAGCTTTCTAGCCTTTATATTGGCATTATCACTGCCATCGATGTGATCGATAATATCTTTATCCTTAATGTCAGAATCCACTAAATGGAAGTTATCTTTAATGAATTTAGACTTTTTAATGCTAGAGTGAAAGGCTATGGCGCGCTTCATTGGTGATTTATCATCGCTAAAGGCAGGCTCAAATTCTCCTTCGCGCGAGATTAAGAATATATTTTCCTTACGCAAGGCTTTATACACGCCTACCATTTTGCCAGCGTCTTCTAGTGTGAGATCGCTCTTTTCTTGGGCTTTGGCTTTTTGATTGGTAAAAGAGGTGATATAGCTTTCGCTCATATAGCTTATAATCACGCGATAATCGCATAAAAGATCATTTCTTATCGCCTCATCAAAGCGCATTGCATAAACCTCTTTCCCAAAGATTTCTTCATCATCCATAGAGAATAGCAGCACATCGTTTTCTTTGGTCTTGTCTTTCCACTATCGTTATATACTCTTGGTGTGGCAGTCATATAAAGGCGGTATTTAGCTTTAATGAGGGTATTATAATGGGTTTTTTGCCAGACGCTTATTTCTTTTTTCTCATTGTTTTGGGAGTCGATTTTCTGGAATCCGGCCGTTCTGTGTGATTCATCGTTTATTATAAGCTTGAATTCGCGCTTGAAGGGCTCGTATCTCTCAAATATATTAAATTCTTGGTCTTGTGGAGTTAAGCCATTTTGGGCTTGGATGATGCAATCAATGCTCTGATAGGTAGAAAAAATTACAATTCTATGCCCCCCCCCCAAACAGCTTTTAATGGCTTCTGCTAGGACTTTGGGGCTGGTTGTCGGAGGGATACAAAGCTCGCTAGAATCTAGATCTTCGCTATTGGCTTTGCCGACCTTGGAATCTGAGCATACGGCAAAGATTTTATTTTTATCGGGATATTTGGATTCTTTGCAGAATTCTTGAATCATTTGATTGGTTAAAGCAAGGCTTGGGGCTAGGAATAATGCTAGCTCATTATCTTGCAAAATAGAATCTATGGTGTGAATTGCAAGGAGGCTTTTGCCCGTGCCACAGGGCATTATAACTTTAGCGCGCTCATTATTAGAATCTAAAAAGTGTGCTTTTATTTTCTCTAGGGCTTCTTCTTGATGAGGGCGTAGGGACTTTTTGGAAAGTGTTTTTAAGGAATTGATAGAATCTTTTAGATTTGTTACATTAAATGCGCTCCAATCGATATTAAGATTCTCGCATAAATCATAATAGCCATAAACTTTGATTTCGCAGCTTGGGCTTTGGGCTTTGGGCTTTGGCGATTTGAGAGTCAAAGTCTTTAGATGTGGTTTTGGCTGTGTGGAAAATGATTTTTTTACTTAAGGGGAAGTTTTGATTTTTATCAGCGTTATTATGGGAGAGGAATTTATCAATCTTATGGCTATGAAGATTAAGCGTCGTCTCTGGGTTTAGGGCTTTACACTGCAAGGCTATCCACTCTCCATTGGCTGTTTTTGCCATTATGTCGATACCATCATCGCCCTGTTTGATATTTATACATCTCACTAAACTCATCCCAAAGATACACTTCGCTAAAGTCATAACTACTTTTAAATATTTGGGATTTTTTAAGGATGGCTTGTATGAGTCTCTCAAAAAGCCTGCCTTGCTTAACTCTTGAATCTTGGTTAATAATCTCTGAAAGTATAGTATCAAACATTATAAATCCTTTCTTGATGATAGGTTGGATTTTAATATTTTTAGCCTTATGTTTGATTAAAACAAAAATTTTTAACATAGTGATTAGAGATAGCCGATAATAATATTGCTACACAATTTTTAAGGAGAAAGATATGGAGTTTTTAGAGCTTTTGTTGATTTTAATTGCTTTGATTCTCATCATTGTAAAGCCAAGGAGAGAGAATCT
>CBCPND010000084.1:0-3567 GCA_965120395.1 uncultured Helicobacter sp. | reverse complement strand
GTCTTCAAACACCACCTCTTTACCGATTTTACGAATTATGACATTATTAGATTCTATAAAAGCCTCTATATCGCCTATCTGCATAGCCTCTTGCATATCTGCTAAAGCAGTGTTAAACACTTGCATACGTTCTTTAAGATATGCTTGTGCGATTCTCTCAAAAGATTCTCTATACTCTCGTATCGCACGGATAGCCTCTTCGCATTCGCGCTCAATCTTTATGCGCTCTTCTTTTGCTAGCTTGGCGCTTTTAAGGATATCAACTAGTTCTTTATAATACTTTGCACTAAGGCTATACCCTATCATCCCGCCTATCATAGCACCAACCACAGGCACAGGCACGGCAATTTGAAATAAAGTAGCAAAGGCACTAGAAGAGATCATACCGCAACCCTTTTGCCCTAGCTCTTGCATACATTCCACGCCATCTATCTCGCCATTGATATATGATTTAAGCGTTTTGCTTGTCTCGATAGCAATTGTTACTATTGTGCCCGGGAGGCTTGTCTTTGAAGCTGTCCTTAAAATTTGACTGCTAGAATTTCGCATACCACCTGCTACAAGACTACCTGCAGCGGCAGTGACATAGCCCGCAGTCGCTGCCTTTGCTGTGTCTTTAGCTACATCAATGCAGGCTTCGCCCATCTTTTTATCACCTTTAGCGACAGCAAAGCTATTAGTAATAACAGACATTACCCCACCGATAACAGCTCCGCTCTTTGCCCCTTGCCAGCCTGCTTTGTGGGCATATTTGAACTTATTTTTGGCGGTTGTTAAGCGTGGATTTTTCCTTGCGCCTATGGCTTCATCTTTTGTGATCTTACTAGCTTTAAGCTTGTTTTGAGCCGTTTTGGCGTCTTTGGCTTGCTGGAGCTTTTTATTTGCTTCTTCTATCTTGCCTTGCTTACGAAGTGCTTGAGCTTGCTCTCTTAATGAGGCTTCTTCGTCCTTTAGGCATTGCATCGTCTCTTCAAAGCGGTCTTTTGGGACTATGATTTTATCTACCTCATCACTATCAAGGTATTTTTTAAAGTCTTTTGATAGTAGCTTCTTAGCACACTCTTTGCCATTTTTACCGACAAACTTCATTTGAGCCTGCTCTATAACATTACCATTAGAATCCATAGTAACTATATCATTATACGGGTCATTGACTCTACCCATATCATCAGTTCTTGTAGTTGTTTTCCCGGTTTTGTTGATTTTAGCCTCGGCATTTTCTATGGCGGTTTCTAGCACTTCAGCGGCATATCCTGCTTGCTGATTGATATTTGCATCTTTGTATTCGGGATTTATCTTAGATTCTGATATGGATTTGAGGCTTTTTGTAAGAACTTTACCCGTTTCGTTATCTACTCCCTTATAGGCGACATCAAATTCCTTTATAGCACTGCCAAAGCGATCAATCACTTCTGCATTAGAATGAGAAATAGCGATATTCTCAGCAGTATTTTTTATCTTTTTGTCTTTGTCTGACATTATCTTAAGCTCCAAATCTAAAATCTAGTCGTATGCTATCAAAACCAAAAAAAAAAAAAACAAGTTTTTCTTGTGAAATTTTGCTCTATTTTATGTGAAGTGTTACGATATGTAACTTTTTGTATTGAATTATGGGGTATCCTAAATGTTGCATTATACCAAATGGAAACTAGAGGATCTAGCCAATGATTTAGACGCTACTAAAAGACAAAGATTACAATTGTATGTAGTGATTTACAAAATATTTTATAGAGAATCCTGCTAAAAGCAGGATAAATAAAGTGATTAAAGCAAAGCGTTAATTTTATCGGCAATAACCTTTTTGCTTGTCGCGCCGATGATTTGATCTTGGGTCTGTCCATCTTTCATAAAGATAATCGTAGGAATGCTTTTAATACCAAACTGCTCGGATAACTCTTGTTGCTCATCGGTATTTACCTTGCAAATCGCAGCTCTTCCTTCAAACTCTGAAGCAAGCTCATCAATCACAGGTGCAAGCATACGACAAGGACCACACCAAGGCGCCCAGAAATCCACAACAGACACCCCACTTTTTGTTGTTTGCTCAAAATTGTCTTTTGTTAATTCAATGTATTTACCCATAAATTTTCTCCTTAATAATTTTTAGGTCTTTGGATTATAGCAAATAATTTAAATGCCAAATAAACATCACTGCAAATAATCAATGTTAAGCCAAGATTCTAAGCAAGAATCCATATAAGATTTTATGATTGTATCCCATTGGCGTTGCCTATTGTTTTGTATAATGCCAAAAATCATTAGTAAGGAAAATTTATGAAAATCACACCGTTAAAACCATTGAGCAAAGAGAATCTAGAATCTATAGGAATGCAGTGGCACACAGATCTAGATTCCACATCTTATGTCGAACCAGAAATGGTTAGCGTCACTCAAAAAGAAGCGCAAGCTTTCTATGACGCGGGAAATGAACTTTATGAGATGTTTTGTGAAGCGGGGCAGTATGTGATTGATAAGAATCTATTTTTTGATTTAGATATTCCCGTGTCACTCATTCCGATGATTAAGCAAAGTTGGGAAGAGGAGGTGCATTGGCATTTATATGGGCGGTTTGACTTTGCTGGAGGGCTTGATGAAAAGCCAATAAAATTGCTTGAATTTAACGCCGATACGCCAACTATGCTTTATGAAAGTGCTGTGATTCAATGGGCGATGCTAAAGGCAAATGGTTACGATGAAAACGCACAGTTTAATAATATCTATGAGACTTTGGGCGAGAATTTTAAAAGAATGATAACGCTTGGTGATGATGTCAGCCAATTTGAGCAAATCTATGAAGGCTGGAAGATTCTCTTTAGCTCGGTTGCTGGTAATATCGAAGAAGAGCGCACTTGCAGATTCTTACAAGAGATCGCTCAAAGTGTGGGCTTTGAGACGGAGTTTGCATACATTGAGAATGTGAGCTTTTCAGAAAATGAAGGTGTGTTTTATAATGATGTGAATTATGAGTTTTTATTTAAGCTGCTTCCGTGGGAGAATATTGCCATTGATGAGCCAGAATTAGCGATGCTTATGCGCGCAATTATTGATAATAAGGTTGGAATCTTTTTAAATCCAGCTTACGTGTTGCTTTTCCAAAGTAAGCGAATGCTTAAGATTTTATGGGATTTATTCCCAAATCATCCGCTTTTGCTGCCAGCAAGTTTTGAGCCATTAAGTAATGTAAAGCAAGTGCAAAAGGTGAGTTTTGGGCGTGAGGGAGCAAATGTAAGCATTCTAGATTCTAGCCTTAATACAATCGCACAAAACAATGGTGATTATGCGAATTTTAAGCCTGTATATCAAGAATTCTATGAGCTTAATTCACATAATGGCGCATTTTATCAGCCAAATGTGTTTTTTGCTTATGAGTCTTGCGGGCTTGGCTTTAGAAAAGGTGGTGCGATTTTAGACAACTACTCCAAATTTGTAAGCCACATTATTGAATAGCATTCGATCTTGAGCGATAAATACTACATAAATTCGCCTTTACTCGCTCATACAAAGGATTTAAATGATTTTTTCTTCATATATGTTTATATTTATTTTTTTGCCAATTGTGTGGCTAGG
>CBCPND010000083.1:0-16587 GCA_965120395.1 uncultured Helicobacter sp. | reverse complement strand
AAAAAAAAACAAGCTTAAAGAAGCCAAAATTCTAAAAATTTTCTAAGTTAATGTTACGATTTGCCACACTTTTTAATGATTTTTGATGTTTTGATGTGATTTTGGGGAATTTTTGGAATCTAGGACTTTATAGATTTTAAATTCGTTATCTATTGATGAAGCAAGAAGCCTCAATTGCCTTTAAGCATTGGCGATTCACTCATTTTCCTCATCAATTTGTAGCTTTAAAATAGCTTTTCGTATCTTTTCAAACGCCTCATAAATCTCTTTATCGCTTGCTAGATTCTTAAAGGTGCCTTTTGAGTGCTCTTTAAAATGTGGCAGACTAGAATCTATCTCATCTTTGTTGAGATTCTGAAGTATGGTTTTAGGCACATAGCCTATAATTTCCACAGGCATATCAATCTCACTAAAGATTTCTTTATGTGTATTTAAACAAGATATTATGTCTTTGCTTTTATAATTGTTAAACTCTTTACAGTAGCTTGGATGCGTGAAGCTAAAGAGAATTTTGTGATTTTTATAGGTGATTGCAAGGAGGTTTTTTTGCATATCTGTGGGTAAGAGGATTTTTAGATTCTCAAGGCTTTGGCGCACACGCACGCGTTTAAATAGGTGGTTGTATTCTTTGTTTTGCAAGAGATTGGAGATAATATGACGCGCATTTTTCATATTTGGATTTTAGCATATTTGTTAGTGATTTTAATAGGTTGTGGATTTAAAGCAAACCCTTATTATGATGACCCAAGCAAGGCAGCAAGTTTTACAGATTTAGAGTCTGTGGGAGGGATGTATTTTGTTGAATAGGAAAGAATATGATGTCATCATTATCGGTGCAGGTATCGCTGGGCTTTCTTGTGCGAGATATTTGGATAAAAGGCTAAAGGTTCTCTTGGTTTGCAAAGAAGAGCCTTGGGATTGTAATACATTCTTCGCACAAGGCGGGATTACTTTCCCTAAAGATGAGGCTGACATCGCTTTGCATATCCAAGACACAATCAATGCTGGCGCACACCATAACGACAAGGAAGCTGTATCAATCCTAAGCCACGAGGCATTGATGGTTTTTGATGATATTGTGCAAGCTGGATTTGACATAGATAGAGATGAGCAGGGCAATATCGTGTATGCTAAAGAGGGTGGACATAGTATAGCGCGCATTATACATTCTGGTGGAGATGGCACAGGCAGGGGCATTCATACCTTTTTGATCTCAAACCTTTCTCACACACTTCATAAAAACGCCCAAGTAGTGGATTTACTCATAGAAGAGGATTATTGTTATGGTGTCGTTGTGCAGACAAAAACGCATAGGGATATTTTTTATGCAAACCACATTGTCATAGCAAGTGGCGGAGTAGGGGGATTGTTTGCTTATCATACAAATGCCTATACCATAAGTAGCGATTTGCACGGAATGGCACTTGAGAAAGGGCTAAAGCTTGAGGATATGGAAATGCTCCAATTCCACCCCACAGCCTACATAGCCTCTCATCACGCGCGTAAGCCTCTCATCACAGAAGCCTTACGCGGAGAGGGTGCAAAAATCATCAATGCCGCAAATGAGCGTTTTTTGTTTGATTATGATAAGCGAGGTGAATTATCCCCACGCGATGTAGTGGCAAGGGCAATTTTTGATCAAAAGTTTATTAAGAATCAGGAGGTGTTTTTAGATGCTAGGCATTTTAGCCAAAAAGATTTTATGCAAAAATTCCCAAATGTCTATCGCTCACTAAAAAGCCATAAACTTGATGTGCCAAATGTTAAGATTCCAATCGCACCGGCATTTCACTACTCTATGGGAGGCATTAAAAGTGATTATGATGGCGTGGTATGCGGGATGAAGAATCTTTATGCTATTGGAGAGTGCGCTAGAAGCGGCATTCACGGCGCAAACCGACTAGCAAGCAATTCTCTTTTGGAGGGGTTGGTCTTTGGCAAAAGAGTCGCACAAAAAATCCAAAGCACACCTATTGCTAATTCAAAACGCAATTTCCCAATCACCCAAGAAGCCCTCCAAAAAGATGGCGATGATCGCCTAAAAAATGTCTTACGCAAGATTATGTGGGATAAAGTAGGGATCATCCGCTCACAGACATCACTTTTATCAGCACTAGAGGGTGTAGAAGTTATGGCACTTGGCAACATTGGTCGTATGCTAAAGCTACGTCTTATGGTTGCAAAAGAGATTATAACCCAAGCCCTAAAGCGCAAAGAATCGCTAGGTGCGCACTATCGTATAGATTCTGTGTAGAGCTCTGGTTAGCCATTCATTTACTCGCCAAATATTCTAGAATCCTCAACTAAAACAAAATTAAAAAGTTATAAATTGATATTTTTCTATAAGATTTTTTATGCGAGATATATCGATATTATTTTAATGGCAAATACACCAAGCGTTTCTGCGCGCTCTATCACATCTAAAAACTCAAGCACAATATGATAATGTTCTCTATTGAAAAAATCGTGTATCAAAATCTTGCAGTTTTTATTGCAGTATAAAATCGAATTAAGCGTGCAGGCTACGCGAAATCTCCCATCAATAAAAATCGTATCGATGCTATCTATAATGTTTTGTGGCATTGTGTTAAATATTTGTTGAGAATATAAAGGATAGTTTTGTTTTTTTGAATCATTTACAGGATAGCCCCAAGCTCCAGTTTTACCAATATCGATATGATGAAAATCCAATCTTCCTTCTTGCAATCCTTGTTTAATGATATTATTGTAAGAAATCTTATTGATAAATTTTTTGTCGGACTCTACAGAAAAAATATGAGCAAATGTAGTATAAAGCATTAAAAATGTGCTACCACCACAACCAAACTCCAAGTAAAATGAAGAATCAAGAGTGTGTCTTAAAAAGCAATGCACCTCCTTTGCAGAAGCACACATAGGCAAGAATCTATCCCCCCCCCCCACAATAATTTTAGAATACTACTTTTTAGCATAAAAACTCCCAATTTGAATGTTATTTAGGATTATACAGTTTTAGATTTATGTTTTGTGTTCTTTCTGCATTATTTTAGATGCAAGCAGAATCTAATAAGTTACTAAAGGTGTGCGATTTGCAATATAAATTATCGTAACTATTGCATATCTGTTTTAGATTTTAGCTTTTTTAGAATCTAAATCACTTCTGCGCGTCCATTTTTTATGACGACTAAATCCTCAATGCGCACGCCATATTTGCCCGGAATGTAGATTCCGGGCTCGATAGAAAAGACCATCCCATCATCTATAATCATCTCACTTCTGCTTGAGATAAAAGGATATTCGTGAATATCAAGCCCAATCCCATGTCCCGTGCTATGCGTGAAAACCCCCCCAAATCCAGCCTTTGTTATCATATCTCTAGCCAGCGTGTCAATTTGCTTGCCACTCATTCCAGCGCGAATGCTTTTAATCGTATGTTCTTGCGCCTTTAGCACGATGTCATAGATTTTTTGTAGTTTAGAATCTTTAAAAAATTGGTGCTTTTTAAATTTTAGTATTTTATGTGCATCAAAAAATGCTGTGCGTGTCCTATCAGAGCAATAGCGCTTAAATTTTATCCCTGCATCAAAAAGTAGCAAATCCCCATTTTTAAGCCTTATATCTAAAGAGGGTAGGGCGTGAGGCTTGGCAGCACTCCCATTTATCGCAACAATTGGATTAAAGCTTAGCTCATATTCTCCATTACACTCAAGCGCATTCCTAGCTAGGGCGTGTAGTTTTCTCTCGCTCATTTCAGCTTCAATACTCTTAGCAAAGATTTTATAAGCCTTTTTATTAAGCTTTTGGGATTTTTTAATGAGTTCTATTTCTTTAGGAGTTTTTATCGCGCGCATTATTTGATGAAAATGCGCTTGTGGTTTGAGCTTAATTTTAAGAGAGCTTTCAAGCTTTTGATAATCGCTTACACAAAGGCTTGTTGGATCAAAGGTTAGATTTGTGATTTTAGAATTTTTTATAATCTCAAGCGCGCGATCAATGAGATTTTGTGCTTCAAAAAGCGCAACACCACTTTTTAGATTCTCTCTAGCTTCGGTGGTGTAGCGAGAATCTGTGATAAAAATTTTTTCACTTCCTAGCTTTAAAAACAGCGCATTATCGCAGCTATAGCCACTCTCAAAATACTGCGCACTTTCATTATTGCTTATGAAATTTTGAATTTTCATTGCTTTTGATTCTGGGCTTTGGCTTGATTGGCTTTGATCGCTTCTAGCTCAGTTATGATTTGTCCTAGGGCGATTAAGGCTAGATGATATCCATAAGGTCCAAACCCTGTGATAACCCCAGCACAAACACTCGCAGTATAGCTCTTCTGCCTAAATTCCTCACGCGCTAGAATATTACTAATATGCACCTCCACCACTGGCACACCCGCACTCATAATTGCATCCGCAATTGCAATAGAAGTGTGTGCATAAGCGCCCGGATTGATAATCACGCCTTGATAATCTCCGCCTATACATTCTTGGATTTTATCGATAATCTCGCCTTCAAAATTGCTTTGGAAAAAGTCAAGCTCGATGTTGTTTTGCTTGCCAAAGGCTTGCATATTTTGATGGATTTGATCAAGCGTTAAAGGTCCATAGATTCTAGGATTGCGATGTCCTAGGAGATTAAGATTTGGTCCTTGGATGACTAAGATTTTCATAAACGCTCCTTTAAGATGAATTGGTGAATTGTAGCTTATTTGTGATGAAATCACAATCCATTTGCAAGAGTTTCAATAATCGAGGAATCTCAATAATAACGAGAGCGTTTGTTTAGACGCAAAGACCCTTAAATCCAAGCGTAGATTCAATGATTTTTCATCTCAAATCTTAAAAAAGAACAAAACTACTGCTGTTTTTTGCTACGCTTACGCTTGCAACCCGTTGGGATTTTCACACATCTATTTTTTAGATTTTAAAAGATTTTTTAGGTGTTTTTGCAGTGCTTGTTTGTGATTTAAAATCTCTTCTTGGATCACAGAATCTAGCAGATTTTGCAAGATTATCCCGATGTCTTTTCCATTTATTTCATAGCCCATATCATTTGCTAGACACTTAATATCATCGCCGTTTATAGCCAGATTCTTAACGCAAAAGCACTCATCATTATTGATGATCTCTTGAAGTATAGGCTTTAGATTTTGGATAGAATCCTTTGCTTCCCAGAATCTTATTAAAAGCTTAAGATTAGCGATCCCAATGGTGCTGGCTAGCTTTTTTAGGGCGATTTTATCGGGGCTTGGGGGTGTATATCGCATAAGGAGTAGAATCTGATTTATTAGGGTTTTTTGATATCTGAGATTCTCCAGATTTTCTTTAGCAAAGCTTAAGGATGAATGCCCATCAAGCTCCAAAGCTTGCGCCATAAGGCTAAAAAACAAGCCTAGGCGGATAGATAATTCTTTAGGTGCAGATTCCATACTATCACACATTGCGCGAAGTTTGAGTCTTTTATCCCGCAAAAGATTCTCATCACAGAATCTAAAAATCACTCCAAAAACCTCATAAAATTCAAAAAACACCTTTTTTATATAATCCCCTAAAATCAGCTTGTTAAGCTCTGATTGTATGCGCTCTTTGGCGATTTTGGATAGTAGGCTTTTGTTTGTTAGGATTGCTTGCTTGGTGTGTGTGGCAATCTCAAATCCAAGGTTAGCCTGAAAGCGCAAAGCCCGCAAAATCCGCAAGCCATCCTCGCAAAAGCGCGCATTAGCATCGCCTATGCAGCAAATGAGATGGTTTTTTAAGTCATTGATACCATTGTGGTGGTCGTGTATTTTTTGAGATGTGGGACTAAAGGCTAGGGCGTTGATACTAAAATCACGCCTTTTTAGGTCATCTTTAAGGTGTGATGTGAATGTTATATAATCTGGATGGCGATGATTAGAGTAGTGGCTATCGATACGAAAGGTCGTTATTTCAAAGATATGCTTATTTTGTATATGATAAAGGCTTATTGTGCCAAAGCGCGCACCTGTGGTTAGAATCTTAAAGCTAGAATCTGATTTAAAAATTTCTATGATTTGTTTAGGCTTTGCATCTGTCGCTATATCCCAATCTTTTGGCTCTAAGCCTAGCAAGCTATCGCGCACACAGCCCCCTACTACATAAGCTTCAAAACCGCTAGATTCTAGCGCGGTTAAGATGTGTGCTACTGGATTTGGTATTTGAATTTGCATTTGCATTATTTATCTTTTATAGAGTTTGAGGCATTTTACAGATTTTATATTTACAGAAATCTTTAAAGTTTAATCAATCTAAAAGCAGTCTTATTATAAAATAATACTCTAATACCCTATAAACTATATCAGGAGCATAAATTGAGAACAGAACAAATCGCCGCACAGGCATTAGAGCGAGTCAATAACGACCGATATGTCTTATCTAATGTAGTTTTTAAACGCGTAAAACAGCTTACAAATGGAGCCCAAGCTTTGGTTGATGTCAAAAAAACAGATAAACTCACAGATATTGCATTGCGCGAGATTGCAGAGGGCAAAATCACTCTTGAGAGAATCAGTGAGAGCGATATGTAGGCTTTTAGGGACAATGCTTGGAAATTTTTAACCACCTCCAAAAAATCACAACCTTCCCTAAAGCTAAAGAGTTTTTATCTTCTCTTTGTGAGATCACACAAAATATAGAGCGTGCCATTGTCTGTGCGCAAATAAATCACGAAGGGCAGTTTCGTAAAACTGGTGAGCCCTATATCGTGCATCCACTTTGTGTAGCGTGCTTGGTGGCATTTTATGGTGGTGATGAAGCGATGATTTGTGCAGCATTGCTTCACGATGTGGTTGAGGATACTTCATACAATTTAGATAATGTCAAAAGCGAATTTGGCGAGGCGGTGGCAACCCTTGTGGATGCTTTGACAAAAATTGATGCAATCCGCAGAGAAGAGCTAGATTCTAATACGAATCAAAGAATGGCTATCGCGGCATTAACCTTTAGGAAAATGCTTATATCAGCAGTTGATGATCCGCGCGTGCTTGTAATTAAGATTAGTGATAGACTGCATAATATGCTAACTTTAGAGGGTTTAAGTGAGGAAAAGCGCGTAAGAATTGCTAAAGAAACACTTGTAGTATATGCACCGATCGCCCATAGGCTTGGAATCTCTAGCATTAAAAATGAGCTTGAAGACAAAAGCTTTTATTACATCTTCCCAGATGAATACAAAAAAATCCAAGATTACCTCAAAAGCAACAATCAATCATTGGTGCTTAAACTCAATGATTTTGCCTGCAAGATCAAGGCATTGATGCTTAAAAATGGCTTTGATGAATCGTGCTTTAAGATAGAGTCTAGAATCAAGCGCTCATATTCAATTTACCTTAAAATGCAACGTAAGGGTATAGGCATTGATGAGATTCTAGATTTATTAGCAATTAGGATTCTAGTGAATACTCCGCTTGAGTGTTATAGGATGCTAGGTATTATCCATTTGGAATTTAAGCCTATTGTTTCGCGCTTTAAGGATTATATCGCATTGCCTAAAGAAAATGCTTATCAGACGATTCACACGACTATTTTTGATAAATCGCTAGTCTTTGAAGTGCAAATCCGCACTTTTAGTATGCATCAAAACGCTGAATTTGGCGTAGCAGCACACTGGAAATATAAAAATGATGGCATTATGCCAAGTCTTAATTGGTTACATAGTTTGCAGTATCAAAATAACGATATTGAAGAGTTTTATGAGTTAGCTAAAAATGATTTATATCGTGAGGATATTGTCGTATTTTCTCCTAAGGGAAGCACTTTTAGCCTGCCAGTTGGTGCGATCGCTCTTGATTATGCTTATGCTGTGCATAGCGAGCTTGGCGATAAAGCAAAAATAGCCTATATCAACAATCAAAAAGCATCATTGCTGCAAACACTAAAAAGTGGCGATATTGTACGGATTCTCACAGATGAGAAAGAGATGCCAAAATACGCTTGGATTGATGCGCTCAAGACATCACGCGCAAAAAATCATCTTAAAACCCAGCGCCAAAACCAAATCAAAGAAATTCAAAGGCTAGAAGCTAAAAATATGTTAGCGACTATTTTTAGCAAAGATCCAAATATTTTTGCACGCTATCTCTCTATCCAGAATCTAAACTTTAATTTTGTGCGCATTGTCAATGATGGCACATATTTGCAAGAGGCTTGCACTAAAATCAAGCAGAGCTTTCATCTTGATGGTAATAATATTTTTGTAAGATTTAGATTCAATATGCTAAAACTTAAAGAAGTGCGATTAGAAAATTTTGCTTTTTTGACAAATCGTAGCGTAAATGGTGTGGCGTTTGATTACTGCTGTCGTCCAAAATATGGGGATTTGGTAGGTGCGGTTTTAACAAATCAAAAGGCAATCATTCATCACAAGCTTTGTGATAAATTCAAATCTATGCTTAAAGAAAAACAACCAGTGGTATTTGTCAAATGGGCACAAACCAATCACAAAATGATTAAAGTCATCGTCTCATTAGAGAATAAAAAGGGTACTTTAGCGGCATTTCTAGGTGTTTTAGCAAAAGAGCATTGCAATATCATATCAGCCACATTTAATGGACAAAGTCTCAATGGGGCTGTACCTTATTGTGAGGTGGTGTTTGAGGTTGAAAACGCAGATAAGAATCTAAAGAATAAGCTATCAGATCGATTTAAAATCATTGAATACACAAATTACAAAGATGTGTATCAAGAATAGGAGTAAAAATGGGCGATATAGAATCTAAAACCAAAGAAGCAATGCAAGAGATCGAGCGCGGGGCGAGCGAATTTATCGGGAAAGAGTATATCGCCTCGCTTGTGGAGAGGTTTTTTAAAACCAATGAGCGTTTTATTGTGAAAGCCGGATTTGATCCGACTGCACCAGATTTGCATTTAGGGCATACTGTGCTTTTGCAAAAGCTTGCTGTTTTTCAAAAATATGGAGGAAGCGTAAGATTTCTAATCGGGGATTTTACTGCAACTATTGGCGATCCAAGCGGAAAAACCCAAACTCGAAAGCCTCTAAGCAAGCAAGAAGTGCAAGAAAATGCCAAAACTTATAAAGAGCAGGTTTTTAAAATTCTAAACCCAGAATTTACACAGATATGCTTTAATTCAGAATGGATTTCACAATTAGGAGCTAGTGGTTTGGTGGATTTAACTTCAAGATTTTCAGTGGCGCGTATGCTTGAGAGGGATGACTTTACAAAGCGATATAAAGAAAATCTACCCATTAGTATTATTGAGTTTATGTATCCATTGTTGCAAGGTTATGATTCTGTCGCGCTTAATTGTGATATTGAGCTTGGCGGGAATGATCAGAAGTTTAATTTGCTTGTAGGTAGGAGCTTGCAGAGATCTTATGGATTAGATAAAGAACAATCTGTTTTGACAATGCCACTTTTAGAAGGACTTGATGGTGTGAATAAAATGAGTAAGTCATTAGGAAATTATATTGGCATTACAGAAAATCCTAATACAATGTATGCTAAAGTTATGAGTATTTCTGATTCTTTGATGTGGAAATATTATGAATTATTAAGTGCATTGCTTATCACAGGGATTGAAAAATTAAAGCAAGATGTAAAAAATGGCACTATACATCCAAAAGCAGTAAAAGAAAAACTTGCTTTAGAAATTGTAACACGATATTATTCTAAAGGAATTGCCGATAATGCAAAAAATGAATTTGATCAGGTGTTTGGTAAGGATGAGATTCCAAGCGACATTAAGGTTATTGAATTCCCAAGTGATATTTGGATTTGTAAGGTGTTGCAAGAGAGCGGGATTTGTAGCTCTACTTCGCAGGCAAGACGTGATATAATAGCAGGTGCATTAAAAATCAATAAAGAAAAAATCACAGATGAGAATCTAAAACTTCAGATTGGAGAATATATAATTCAAATTGGCAAACGCAGGTTTGCAAAAGTGATTATTAAATAAGGATGATTGATGACGATAGGTTTAGAGCCACTAAAAATCGGCAAGCATACGATTAGATTCCCGATTTTCCAAGGTGGAATGGGAGTAGGGATAAGTTGGGATGAGCTTGCTGGTAATGTATCAAAAGAAGGCGCACTTGGCATTATCTCTGCTGTTGGGACAGGGTATTATAAAAAAATGCAGTTTATAGATAAGATTGTCTCAAGCAAGCCTTTTGAAGCAATTAACTTTTATTCTAAAACCGCTTTAAATGAAATTTTCAAAAATGCCAGAAAAATCTGTGGCGAGAATCCACTGGGCGCGAATATATTGCACGCGATAAATGATTATGGCAGAGTCGTTAAAGATGCGTGCGAAGCGGGCGCTAATATGATTATTACTGGGGCTGGATTGCCAATAAATATGCCAGAATTTACAAAAAATTTCCCTGATGTGGCTTTGATTCCGATTGTCTCATCTGCAAAGGCTTTAAGCATAATTTGCAAAAGATGGGAGCAACGTTATAAGAGAATCCCAGATGCAGTGGTAGTTGAAGGACCGTTAAGTGGCGGGCATCAAGGCTTTAGATATGAAGATTGTTTTAAAAAAGAGTTTCAGCTTGAAAATATCATCCCACAAGTGCTTCAAGAAGCCATAAAATGGGGCAAGATTCCAATCATTGCAGCAGGCGGAATCTGGGATAGGCTTGATATCAATAGATTTTTATCTTTAGGCGCATCTGGCGTGCAAATGGGAACAAGATTTTTAGGCACAAAAGAATGTGATGCAAAAGCTTATCAAGAGATTCTACCTCAAATACAAAAAGAAGACATCGAGCTTGTAAAATCTCCAGTAGGCTATCCTACGCGCGCTATAAAAATTGGTGTATTAAAGCGATTGGAAGAAGGTAATGCGCCCAAAGTAAAATGCGTAAGTAATTGTGTGGCACCTTGCCAGCGCGGAACAGAGGCAAAAAAGGTAGGCTACTGCATCGCTGATAGTTTAGGTAAAGGACATTTAGGTGACATCAAAGAAGGACTTTATTTTAGCGGTGCAAATGGCTATAAAGTCAAAAAAATCATAAGCGTAAAAGAACTAATCAAAGAACTCACACAAGGATAGTGCTTGGCGCGCGTTGTGCTCTTGGTATTGCTTGCTGTGTGCATAAGAGCACAGAATCTGCATATTACAAACTCTATTCCCTTTGGCACGAGTAGCCTTAAGGTTGTGTTTTCGCAAGATATTAGCTCTCTTGAACTTAAGCCCATAAAACTTTCAGAAAATCTCTCTTACATCGACATTACAGCTATTCTTGATAATGGCAAGAAAATTTATTATTTTCCACGCAATGCTCAAGTTACAATTGGACAAAACACACCTCAAGTTGCGCGAATTGTGATTGATAGCAGTAATGGTATGATCTGTCAAGTAAAAGCTATACAAAAGGATCTCTACCTCTCTTTTGTTGATAAGATTCCAGGTTCTGCACAATCTTCAAATGTCATAATCATTGCATCTTCTACACAAAGCCCCACGCAACCAAAAAGTGCGCAAACTTCTAGCACTAAAAGCACATCCACAACTAAAACGACCCAAGCCCAGAATCCTTCTGCCCCAAAGCCCCAGCCACAAAAACAATCTAAAGGCTTTAAGATTGTTATTGACGCAGGGCACGGAGGTAAGGATTGTGGTGCTATGGGGATTAATAAAGTGTGTGAAAAACATATCGTCTTAAAAGTTGCTCAAACCCTAAATCAAGAGCTAAAATCGCGAGGCTATACAACCTTTATGACGCGTGATAAAGATGTGTATCTTAACCTCAAAGAGCGCACTGACCTTGCAAATGCAAAAAATGCGGATTTATTTGTATCGATTCACGCAAATTCTGTCCCTGAAGGTGCGAAAAAAACTTCTAAAGGTGTGGAGACCTATTTCTTATCAGCAGCACGAAGCGATAGAGCTAGAGATGTCGCAGAGCAGGAAAATAAAGATGATATTGACATAATGAATTATTTCTCCAAGCAGACTTTTTTAAATTCTTTAAATTCTCATAGGCTTTTGGCTTCTAATAAGCTTGCGATTGACATTCAGTATGGAATCTTAAAAGAGCTTCGTAAGAATTATCAAGGTGTGGTTGATGGCGGAGTGCGAGAGGGACCATTTTGGGTTTTAGCTGGGGCATTAATGCCTTCTGTATTGGTAGAAATAGGCTATAATTCTAATCCCATAGAATCCAAGAGACTTAATGATCCAAAGTATCAAAAGGCTTTAGCAATAGGAATTGCAGATGGAGTCGATGGATTTTTTATTAAAAATTATTAGGAAGGATTGAGTGTATAGGTTATCAAGCAAGGTTATTTCTTCTTCGCTATTTTTTTTTATGGCAATTTTTGTATTTTTATCTTTAATTGTTTCAAATATAAGTGAGACTTTTTCGCAGCTTTTTTTGGTGTTTTCTCTACCTTTTCGCGCACATGATTTTATCAGTAGTTTATTGCTGTTATTTTGGATGTGTATGTGTATTGGATTTGTGATTATTTCAATAAAAAAAAGACTTAATAACAAAATAGAATGTATGGTAGCAGGGGGTATAGGCTTTGTTGTGGGGTGTATTTTATCTATACGTTTTATTATCCAAACATTAAATGATTTTAATGTGATTGTTTATAGCGCTTATGACCTAAGTGAAATGATTATTGACAATATTATATTGATAGCATTGTTTTCTAGTATATATATTTTTTTCATTTTTATACCTCTTTTACTTGGGGCTTTAAAAATCCACTTAAATATCTTTGATAAATTAGGTAAAAGGCTAGAATCTTTCAAGCCTTCATTAAATATTTCGCTTTTTATGCTCTTTGCGTATGCGATTCAGCCTTATTATGATAAAAATAATGCCTTGCTTTATCTTGATTTATGGATGTTTTATGTTGGTTTGGGGCTCGTTATAGTGGTTTTATATCGCAATAAAAGCAAGTTTGGATTCTATGAATATGCTAATTTATTGTGGCTTTTTGTCGGGATTATTATATTTATCTTTTCTTCACATACCATCTCACAGACAAATTATAATCTTGTGCGTTTGCTTTTTGTCGTGATAGGATTGATAGGGTGGTGTGGAGACTGGATGTTACTTTCATTGCAAGAGAGCAAAAAGCGTGATAAAAGTATCTTTGTAGGAGATTAAAATGAAAATAGTGTTTGTGTGTATGGGGAATATCTGTCGTTCGCCTTTGGCAGAAGGCATAGCAAAATCTCTTTATAAAGGCAATGAGCTAGAATTTAGCTCGGCTGGAACTTCAGGATTCCATAATGGCGAAGACATAGATTCTCGATCGATTGCCATTGCTAAAAAGCATAATATTGATATAAAAGATTATAAAAGCAAGCAAGTTAGTGTGTATGCGCATAGCGATGTGGATTTATTTATCGCAATGGATAGGCAAAATGTGGCAAATCTTTTAGCACTAGGGTTTGCAAAAGATAAAATTAAGCTTTTAGGAGATTTTGGGTTGGGTGGCGCAGAAGTTGGTGATCCTTATTATCAAGGTGCAGAGGCGTTTGAAGAGGTGTATGTGATGTTAGAGAGTGGAATAAAGAATCTATTAAAGGAGATTGGATGAATCTCTATGGAATTACCAATTGCGGTAGTGTGAAAAAGGCACGCACATTTTTAGATTCTAAAAACATCGCTTATGAATTTTATGATCTCAAAAAGCAGTCCTTAAGCCTAGAACAAATCCAAAAATGGGTGCAAAAAGTCGGAATCAATGTGCTTTTAAACCATAAGGGAATGACTTATAAAAAGCTAGGACTTGCAAAACTAAACTTAAGTAATGAAGAAAAAATCCAAAAAATGTTTGAGTATCCCCTACTAATCAAGCGCCCGGTAATTGAGTTTAAAGATAATGTGATTGTCGGATTTGATGAACAAAAATATAGAAAAATTTTTTTATGAAATACATTATTTGTGCCATTTGTTGTGTTGTTTTTAGTGGTTGTGCTACGCAATATATAAAAACTCCAAAAGACATACGCGTATTCCCACAAGATGCGACATATTATTTAGCAAAGCATTATGAAGTGAAAACATCACAAACCAAAAAACTTGCGCAGCAATATATGCAGTTTTGGTATTCGCCTTGGCAGAATATGCGTATCAATCAAGACACAAAATCGATTTTTTGGGTAAAAGGCTCACTACTAAAAGCCCCGGGCTATGGCGAGAATCTACGAAAGAATTCCCTAAAATCCACAAAGGCTATTTGGGATGATATGGATATTGGCACTTATCCAAATGCTAAAATTAAAGCCATTATCGTTAATGAGACGAATATCCGTGCAGCTCCAACTGATATGCCACGTTTTAATTCTAATAAGGGCTATCCCACGAGTCAAAGTTATCCATTTGATCGGTGGCAAAACTCACTTGTTTTTAGTGGCACACCAGTTTTAATTACGCATTTGAGTAAATCAAAGCAATGGGCTCATATTCAGACAGAATTTGTATGTGGGTGGGTGCGTATTGAGGATTTGGCGTATGTAAGTGATAAGGACATCACAAAGATTATGAGTGCTAAAAGATATATTATGCCATATACTGATGGGATAAATCTCTATGATAAAAGCGGGAATTTTGCGCTTCGTGCTCGCATAGGACAGCTTTTTGCAGTGCCAAATGATAATCCAGATTCTGTGTATGTATATTATCGCAAGCCAAATGGATTTGTGCAAATCACCCTTATAAAAATATCAAGATCAGATTTTAAGACATTCCCGCAAAATCTAAACCCTAAATTTGTAGCCCACCTTATTAACACAATGATGGGTGATAAATATGGATGGGGTGGTTATCTTGGGAATCGTGATTGTTCAGCTTTTATAAGAGATATTTTTGCTTATTTTGGGCTTTATCTACCTAGAAATTCACGCTCACAAGTGCTATATGCGAAAAATATGGTAAATCTCAAGCATTTCTCACGCAAGCAAAAAGAGCGCTACATCATAGAGAATGCCACGTCTTTTGGGACGCTTTTATGGTTTAATGGGCATATTATGCTCTACATCGGCACTTACAATAATCGCGTGATTGTAGCGCATAGTGCTTGGAGTGTGGAGACTTCAAAGCTTTTTAGCAAAACGCATAATATGCTTGGCGGAGTGGTGATCTCAACGCTTTATGTCGGCAAAGAAAATAATGGCATCTCTTCACGCACTATGCTTATCGATAAAGTGCAAGGGATGTCAGATCTATACTCATATATGACGCAATAACGCGCAATCATCTATCAATAATCACTCAACACCTATTAGGCTTTTAAATACTTCAATCCCAATCCATCCTAGAATCTAAAAATCTCTCTAAATTCTCCCTTACTTTAAGCTATTTGACAAAAAAAAAAAAATAAAATTTCTGTTCTTTAATTTAAAGGACGGAGATGATAAATGATAATGGGAGAGATAAAAGATAATCCATTTAAAGCGATTAAAAAGGCTTTGAAAAAGATTTATAGAAAGTTTGTGCCATATTCTTGGCGTGTGGCTTTCTATAGATTTCGCACAAGGGAAAGAGAAAGAGAAAGAGAAAGAGCTGCAGATTCCATAAATCGCTACATAAAGCTCACTACACAACATCAAGATAGGGAATCTAAAAAGGCTTTATTGAAGCGTAATTTACGCATTATCGAGATTGAGATTTCATCATTTTGCAATCGCACTTGCTGGTTTTGCCCAAATTCCATAATCGATAGAAAATCTAAAATCCACTTCCCAGAATCTGTGTTTTTAAAGCTGATGCAAAATCTTAGCGAGATTGAATATGAAGGGAGTTTAAATTTTCACCGCTTTAATGAAACACTCGCGGATAAAGAGCTTATCTTAACGCGACTTTCCCAAGCTAGAGCACATCTGCCAAAGGCAAATCTTGGGATTTTTACAAATGGCGATTATCTCACACGCGAATATTTAGATGAGCTAAGGGACGCGGGTATGAATAATATGCTTATGAGTTATTATTTAAAAGAAAATGAGAGATTTGATATAGAAAATGTCATTAAACCAGCGATGCAAAGAATGGCAAAAAAGCTTAAATTAAGCTATGATGGCGGCTTAATAAAGACTTCAGATAGAGAAGAATACGCTATAACCTTTGATTATGAGGGCGCACATATCATCTATAGATGTTGGAATCCAGAGACAAGCGGAGGTGATAGGGGTGGCGTGATAGAATCTATAAAATCTAGAGAAAAACAAGTGCGTTCTTGTGGCTGTTATTTTCCACTGGCAAGCATTTATGTGGATTATAATTGCCTTGCGATGCCTTGCTGTAACTTAAGGAGTGATGTTGGCGCGCATAAGGATTTTATCTTGGGCGATGTAAGAGAGCAGGATTTATTTGAGCTTTTTAGTAATGATAAATACATCGCTATGCGCAAAATGCTCACACCTAACACACCAAAATCTGGACCTTGTGCGAGCTGTCATTATGATGCTAGGGAGTTTTTAGTGTAAGTAGCTAAAGCTATTACAAATCAAGGACTAGCCTCACATTTTTGACTTCTTTTTAAATGACAGAATCTAAATCTTAAAACTTAGATGCGGAAACCTCACAGCTTTTATCACGGAAGCGGCTAATGCCAGCCCTAAAACGCAAATCCACCTTAAAAAAATGCTATACGACACCACAAAAAATTTGCAACGA
>CBCPND010000082.1:0-3277 GCA_965120395.1 uncultured Helicobacter sp. | reverse complement strand
AATTGGCAAAAAAATAAATATAAACATATATGAAGAGAAAATCATTTAAATCCTTTATCGTGATGTTGGCAAAGTTAGGGTATCACTTCAGCTTAAAGCTATAAAAAGCGACTATTTTATAGCATTGATGCTAAATTTATCTTTAATGGCTGGATTGGGATTAGCAGAATTAAGTGCGTTAAATGCGATGTTTTGTAGGGTTAAGATGTCTCAAAATCACACCACATTCTATATGCTTTGTGTGCGGGAATTGGTTAAAAATAACAAAGTGCTCAATCTTATGCGTCTGAAGCAGAATCTCTAAATCACTTTTAAGGCTTAAAGGATTGCAAGAAATATAAATGATGTAATCAAAGCTTGCAATAAATTCTAGCATTGCCTGATTGTCAATCCCGCTTCGTGGTGGATCAATGAGAATGTGTGAGAAGCTAAAATGAGTGATATCAATATCTTTTAAGCGGAAAAATGCGCGCTTTTTCTGCAAGGCTTGAATTGTCTCTTCGCCGCTTAAGCGCGCACTTGTGATGTTTGTAATGCGATTGTAAGCGATGTTTTTTTGCAAGGTTGTAATGCAGCTTTTTACAATTTCAGTGGCAAAAACTCTCTTAAACTCGCTAGCCAGTGCAATGCTAAAATTCCCATCACCACAATACATTTCAAGCAAATCCTTGCGATTATGTGCTTTTATCGCACTTTTTACAAACACAATCATCTGTGGATTGGTGTAGGCATTTGGCTGAGAGAATCTGCCTTCTTGGCGAAAATACCCATAGATTCTACCAAGAATATTTATTTCATCAAGGATAAAATCTTGGGTTAGAATGTGCTTTTTATTCTTGCTACGCCCGATGATGTGAGCATTTAGCTTGTGTGAGAGATTTAGGGCGAGATTCTCCCAAGCAGAATTTAAGGGCTTATGATAGATTAGCGTGAAAATCGCGTTTGAAGCGCCTGTGTCGCTGTTATTATTTGTGCCTAACACCTCAATTGCATAGAGTTTGTCTTGTAAGATTGGATTCTCATTGATGTGGGCTAGAAGTTCTTTTAGCATTGCTTGTAAATGTGGAAGCAAAATTGGACAAGAAGAGATTTTTATACGCTTATTTTGATTAAATGCGCTCATCGCGAGATATAGAGTTGGTTTGCTTTGATTTTGGTTGCCATTTAGAGAATCTTGTTTGAACAAGCGAAATTCTGCACGCGTGCGATAGCCGACACTTGGTGAGTCAAAAAACTCTAAATCTCTAGAATCTAGCCCAAATAATGAAGCAATAAAATATATTTTAGATTCTGCTTCTACCTCTTTAGAATCTGCCATAGTGCAACCACCACAGATTCCGACTTTCTCGCAAAACATCACATTCCTTGATAATTTTAGATTCTAGATTTTGATTCTGTAATTTGGGATTATTTCATAAATAGGCTTTATTTTAGATTATAAGATTATTTATAAATATAGACTAACTAAACTTGATAATACTATTATAAAGTTTGCAAATATTTATCAATTCAGTGTTATAATTGCCAAAATTTTTTAGTAAAGGATAAATAATGAGTTCTACAAAACACACTTTTCAAACTGAAGTTAAGCAACTACTTAACTTAATGATCCACTCTTTATATTCTAATAAAGAGATTTTCTTAAGAGAGTTAATTAGCAACGCTTCGGACGCGCTTGATAAGCTAAATTATCTCACAATAAGCAATGACAAATACAAAAAAATCAAATTTGAGCCACGCATTGATATAAGTTTTGATGAGAAAAAGGGCGTGCTTTATGTAAGCGATTCTGGGCTTGGAATGGATGAGCAAGACTTGATAAACAACCTTGGCACAATCGCAAAATCCGGCACAAAAAGCTTTTTAAATTCTTTAAGTGGTGATGCTAAAAAGGATTCTGCGTTAATTGGGCAGTTTGGCGTTGGATTCTACTCGGCTTTTATGGTCGCACAAAAAATCGTAGTTACAACCAAAAAAGCTAATGGCAAAGAAGCTTATAGCTGGATAAGCGATGGAAGTGGCGAGTATGAGATCACACCTTGTAAAAAAGATGATTTTGGCACGCAAATTGCGCTTTATCTTAAAGATGATGAAAGGCATTTTGCTAATCGCTGGGAGATAGAATCTATCGTTAAGAAATATTCTGAACACATTGGATTTCCGATTTTTTTAAACTATGAAGAGGTTAAAACTGAAGGTGAAGGTGAGAGTAAAAAAGAGACAAAAGAGCAAAAAACCGAGCAGTTAAACAGCGCAAAAGCGATCTGGAAAATAGCCAAAAACGAGCTAAAAGATGAAGATTATAAAGAATTCTATAAAGGCTTCGCACACGATAATTCTGAGCCCTTAAGCTGGATTCACACAAAAGTTGAAGGCACATTAGAATATAGCACGCTTTTTTTCATCCCAAGTGTTGCACCATTTGATTTGTACCGTGTGGATTATCAATCAGGTGTAAAGCTTTATGTCAAGCGCGTATTTATCACAGATGATGACAAGGAGCTTTTGCCGCAATATTTACGCTTTGTAAAAGGTGTGATTGATAGTGAGGATTTGCCACTTAATGTAAGTCGCGAGATCTTGCAGCAAAATAAGATTCTAGCCAATATCAAATCTTCTTCGACAAAAAAGATTCTAGGTGAGATTGAAAACCTTACAAAAGATGGGCAAAAATATAAGACATTTTATACGCAATTTGGAAAAGTGCTAAAAGAAGGGCTTTATGGGGACTTTGAAAATAAAGATAAGATTTTAAATCTCTTGCGCTTTGAGACGCAAAATAGGGAATTCATAAGCTTAAAAGATTACAAAGATTCTATGCCAAGCGAGCAAAAGAGTATTTACTATCTCATTGGCGAAAATAAGGATCTTTTAAAGGCTTCTCCAATCGTTGAGAAATACAGCAAAAAAGGCTTTGAAGTATTACTTTTAAGCGATGAGATAGATGGCTTTGTAATGCCCGGAGTTGGTGAGTTTGATAAAACTCCGCTTAAAGATGCAGCAAGCCTAGAGTCCTTAAAAGAGCTTGGCAAGAATAAGATTACTAAAGAGACTCAAAAAGAGTTTGAAAGTATCATCAAAGACTTTAAAGAGGCTTTGGACGAGCAAATTAAAGATGTCGAGTTAAGCGATGATTTAGATTCTCCAATCGCGCTTGTAGGCGATGAGCAAAATGCAATGATGGCAAATCTTATGCGTCAAATGGGACAAGAGCCACCAAAATCTAAAAAAACAATCCAAATCAATGTAACCCATCAAATCTTTGAGAAGCTAAAAA
>CBCPND010000081.1:0-7083 GCA_965120395.1 uncultured Helicobacter sp. | reverse complement strand
TTGTATTCTAAACTGATTAAATCCTAATCATCTAAATGATTAGGATTTGATATAAAACTCCGATAGAAAATGTTTGCTTATCACTTTGGTGAAATGCTTAAGCCTTGATTCTTAGATTCTAGGCTTTAGGCGTTGATTTGTATTCTAGATTCTTTACAAAATGCACATATCAGGCTTGCTTCAATATCTTTTAGCTTATCGAGGATAAAGGCATTGCTATGTGAAGTGCTCTTTTATACTTATCTTAAGCCTATATATCCTTTATTTTTAATGCTATAATCGCGCTATGATTTTGGCGTAAAGTGTATTTTAGCTTTTTTAAATACAGCCTTAAATATTTTGGCTCATTTTTAGAATCTCGTCTTTCTCAAGCCAGAGTGTGTTTTTGTCGCTTGAGTATTCAAAATCTTGGCTAACCTTGTGCCCAACTTCGCCATTTGCGGTTTTAGAATAATCAATTGGCGTTTGGAATAAAATGCTTGGCGCGATCACATAAAAATCCCCAAACTCATAGCAATGCCTTGAGTCATCATAAGGGATCATCACTTCGTGAAGCTTCTCGCCCGGGCGGATTCCTATGATTTTTATTTCTAGATTTGGTGCTAGGGCTTTAGCAAGGTCTATCATTTTCATACTTGGAATCTTTGGCACAAAAATCTCACCTCCGTGCATACGCGCTAGATTCTCAATCACAAAATTAACTCCTTGCTCTAAAGTGATAAAAAACCTGCTCATCCGCTCATCAGTGATAGGAATCTCTTTTGCGCCATTTTGAATTAGATTCTTAAAAAACGGAATCACGCTTCCGCGACTGCCGATCACATTTCCATAGCGCACTACGCTAAATTTGCACTTTTTCGCACCTTTTATATTATTGGCACTCACAAAAAGCTTATCGCTACAAAGTTTAGTCGCGCCATAGAGGTTAATCGGATTTGCTGCTTTATCAGTGGAGAGTGCGATGATATGCGAGACGCCATTATTGAGAGACGCCTCAATCACATTGCTAGCGCCGTTTATGTTTGTTTTAATACATTCTGTGGGATTGTATTCTGCGATTGGGACGTGTTTAAGTGCGGCGGCGTGAATGCAGATATCAACCCCGCTCATCGCAGAATCTAGCCTAGCTAAATCCCGCACATCACCGATAAAATAGCGCATTCTCTTATCGTTAAAAACTTGGCTCATTTCATATTGCTTTAACTCATCGCGGCTATAGATGATTAGCTTTGCGGGATTAAAGCGCTTTAGGACGATTTGGACAAACTTCTTGCCAAAGCTTCCTGTCCCGCCGGTTATAAGGATATTCTTGCCATTTAACATCAATGCTCCAAGCTTGTAGATTTTAGATTCTAAGCATTCTTTATTCCAATAGATTATCAATAAACTATCGATTTTTACTTAAGCTAAAATAAATTTTAAAGAAGGTATTATGAAAAACATAACAAAACTTTAGGATTTTCAATGCTTGATAAATCACTGCAAAATACGCCACTACCAACCACGCTCATACTAATGGCTGCGGGGGATTCTACGCGCTTTTGCAAATCAAGCGCAATAAAAAAGCAATGGTTACGAATCGAATCAAAACCGCTGTGGCTTTTTGTCGCGGATTATTTAAGCGGATTCTATAATTTTGATAAAGTCATCATCACTGCTTCAAAAACGGATTTAAAATATATGCGAAAAATGTGTCAATACACGATTATTGAGGGTGGAAAAAGTCGGTGTGAATCCTTGCAAAATGCCCTAATCGAGGTAGATTCTGAATATGTTTTAGTCAATGATGTAGCGCGCTTTGATGTGCCAAAAGAGATTGTGGAGAATCTATTTAGCACAATGCTGGAGTATAGCTGTGATTGTGTCGCGCCAAAAGTGGGTATTTCTGATACAATTTTATATGATAATGCTTATATCGATAGAGAAAAATTATTTAAAATCCAAACGCCCCAGCTCTCTAAAACGCAAACCCTAATAAAAGCTCTAAATTCACATCAAAGCACTGATGAAAGCTCATCGATTAAAGCTTTTGGCGGTAAGGTTGCATACATACAAGGAAGTGAGCGACTCTCAAAAATCACCTTCGCTAAAGATATAAAAGCTCTAAAAGATTATGCTAAATGTGGCACAAATGCAAATAGTGCTGCGTTTTTTATCGGTGGTGGCATTGATGTGCATTCTTTCGAAGAAGGTAAGAAAATGATGTTAGGCGGTGTGCATATCCCATCAAGCTTTGGGTTTAAGGCACATAGCGATGGCGATGTCTTACTTCACGCGCTGGCAGATTCTATATTGGGCGCGATGGGCGCGGGCGATATTGGCGAGTGGTTTCCAGATACCAATCCAGAGTTTCACAACGCAGATTCTAAGATGTTGCTAAAAGAGATTTTAGATTTTGCTAAGAGTGTGGGCTTTATGATACAAAATCTAGATGTTACACTAATCGCACAAATACCAAAAATCAATCCCCATAAAAGAGCCATACAAGAATCCTTAAGCCAGATTCTAGAGATTCCATTATATGCGATAAATATCAAAGCTACAACAACTGAGAATCTAGGCTTTATCGGGCGAAGTGAAGGGGTTTGCGCGATGTGTAGCATTATGCTAAAACCAACAAATTGGGAGGATTTGATATGAAACTTTTGATTCTTGAAAATGAAACCTATCTCGCACAAAGTATCGCAGGGAAGCTTGATGAGATCGGATATGAGTGTATTATCGCCCAAGATATACCCACAGAAGTAGTGAATTATGACGCCATACTCATTTCATCAGATATCTATGATGCTAATTGCGAGCAGTTTATTAAAAACAATGCAGATTCTATCATTATTATGATGATTTCATACATTAATGATGAGACAGTGAATAAGCCGATTTTAGCAGGTGCGAGGGATTATATCTTAAAGCCATTTATGATTGATGAGCTTGCGAGGAAAATCAATCATTACCAGACCTTCAATAAAATGAAAAGCTCTTTGCAATTTTATGAATCCTACTTTGACTTCATTCAAAAAGACCTCAATATCCCAACTCCGGTGCAATATAATCCTCCCTTTATCATCAAGAGCAAATCCCAAAGAAGCGCAGATATCTACGCGATGCAATATGCCAAGAAAAAGAACTTTACCTATAAATTTATCACACTCAAACGCACCAACTATAAAGAACTCATCGAAACACCAATTTCAAAGAATACGATTTATTACATCACTAATCTTGAAGAGCTAAAAAAGCAAGAAAAGAAGGAATTTTTAGATGCAGCTTGTAAGTTGCCTTTTGTGATGTCTTTTCTTTGTGCGGATAAAATCACCTTTCCGCAAGTAGTCGATATCTATAATGTCTCAACACCCCAGGAATTAGATGGAGAGATCATATCAATTAAAGACTATATCAAGAGTGTTATTTTGAAATTTGAAAAACGTTATCCTGATATCGAGATTGCTAAAAAGCTCGGTATGAGTCGCAAAAGCTTATGGGAAAAAAGAAGACGATATGGCATCTTGCATAAAAAAAATAGATAACTCTGCATTGATAAAGAAGAATCTCTTGTGCGGCCCTGAGATTTAGCCTTAAGGCTATCTTAAACTCTGCAAATATTATAAATCAAGCAAAGCAATACTTACTTTGTTAATAACAAAGTAAGTATTTGTTTAATTAAGCAAAAAGAGGGGCTACGAGAAATCCTAGCGCTACTGAAATAACAATCGCAACAACCCCCGGTATTAGGAAAGAATGGTTAAATATATATTTTCCAATACGCGTAGAGCCTGTATCATCCATTTGCACAGCCCCAAGTAAAGTAGGATATGTAGGTAGCACAAACAAAGCAGAAACTGCCGCAAAGCTTGCTACAAGAATATAAGCGGACTCTGGTTGCACTTCTGTAATACCCAATGCCACAATAACTACAGGCATAATGGCTTTAGCAGTTGCCGCTTGAGAATAAAGAAGCATACTTGCGAAGAATAATGCAACTGCCAAAAGCACAGGATATTGATTTACGACCGTTGATGCTACTTCACCAATTTCTTTTGTATAGCCTTCTACAAAAGTATTGCCAAGCCAAGCTACACCTAACACGCACACACAAGCCGTCATACCAGATTTAAATGTGCTTGTATCAAGCAATTGCCTTGTATCAATCTTACAAAGTATAGTAATCAATGTGGCAATAGCAAGCATAAAGGACATAATAGCGCCATCTCGTGGTAACCTAACAGGATCCATATAGCTACGCACAACTTTTGCTATAGTCGCCACAGAAGATTCTTGATTCTGTAACAAATCTTTAGCATTTGCATTGAATGAAGAAAACTCTTGCTCCACCTTTTGAGCAATTGAAGGTGCTTCTTTTTGTAAGACCTGTAAAATATCTTGTTTAGTAGATTCCAAAAGTTTTACATACTCAATGGCTTTTGCCTCATCTTCTTTCAATAAAGATTTAGATTCTTTAAAGACATTTTGTGCATATGATATTTTAGAATCCACAAGAGATTCTATAGAGCGATTATCATTTGCTTGAATATTCCCAATAATATTATTCTTTAATGCTTCAAGATTATCATCCATAGTTTTTGGAATAAAGCTATCGACACACTTAAGCATAGGTTGGCGAACTACATCAGAAATGCTTGTCGCATAAAATACCACGCAAACTATACCAATTAGAAAAATAAGAACGGATTTTTTAGCACCCGGCTTTAACTCTGTATGGATAGCGCCACCGCTTGATTGTTTTATAAGTCCAGCTTTTAATCTCTCTTGATATACAGGGTCTTTGCTTAAATCAAGAGGGAAAAACTTACTCACGACAAAAGCAGTAAGCATACAAGCACTAAATGTAGTAGCAATCCAAATTAAAAGCAATGTCGGATAGCTCCAGCCAAATTTATCTAAAACACCACTCATATAAACGACTGCCGCACTAACTGGACTTGCCGTGATAGCGATCTGGCTAGATACTACCGCCACTGATAATGGAGCGGATGGTTTTATGTTTTGCTCTTTAGCCACTTCGACAATAACAGGTATCATTGAAAATGCAGTATGCCCTGTGCCTGCTAAAATCGTAAGGCAATAAGTAACGGTTGGCGCTAGGTAATTGATTTGTTTAGGATTCTTTCGCAGAATTTTTTCTGCAATTTGCACCATATAATCAAGTCCCCCGGCCACTTGCATAGCAGTTATAGCTGCAATTACAGACATAATGATTAGTATAACATCCCAAGGAATATTACCCGGCTTCATCCCAAGGAATAAACTCAACACTATAACCCCCAGACCACCAGCATAGCCGATAGCCATTCCTCCTAGGCGAATACCTAGAAATATCGCTCCAAGTAAAACAGCGATTTGCAAAATTAACACTATATCCATATCAAACTCCTAAGATTCTCCAAACTCTAAAAGAGATCGGCTTTAAAACTTCGCTCAAGCACTCAATGATAATTAAGCACCAAAACACACTATTATATCCACAATAAACTAAATTTTATTTTATAACCTGCAATATGGATTATAAAGATTTCATTTTTATATTTCTAAAGAATTTATGGGTAAAAGAGACTCCTTACCCTTTATAGACCCTATTAAATCCTTTTGCCTGCGTAAAGAATTTTGCCAAAAAGCTTGATGATGTTTTGCTTTCTTGAAAAGCGAATTTGGAATCTATCTTTAAACCACTCTTTAAAGCCAATCGTCCTTGCTAAAAACTCTTTAGCATTGCTAGATTCTAGCAAGGTCTTAGCAATTTTACTTTTATCTAATAGATTTTGTGGAATCTGCAGGGCTTTAATTTTATCTTTTAATTCTGCAAAGCTTGCCTTGTCATTTATAAAATCCTTTGCTTGATTACGCAAAGATTTATCGCCAACCAAGCCATACTCAAAGCCTCCTTGATTCTGGCAGAATCTAAAAATTGCTTCAAAAAAATTATAACATAACCACCTATCGCCACAATAATTTTTCATAGCAGAGCCACTATGCTGGCGATAGAAGTATCGTGCGTTTCTTGTATAAGCGATCTTTTTAGCCAAGATTTGCACACAAGTGCTAAACACCACATCTTCCCCATACTTTAGATTCTCAAACCTTAAACTTTTAAGCAATTCATAATCATAAACCCCGCGCCAAATTTCAGCTTTTTGACCAATGGTTTTAGACGTGAATGTATGCACAAAGCCTTTTGTTTGGGCTTGGTTAATCTTAAAATCCTCTTTATTATAATTTGTATCATCAAAGATTCTTATATCGCGACTTTTGGCGATTTGCACGCCTTTAGATTCTAAGATAGCAATGAGATTCCTATAATAATTTTGACTTATCACATCATCACTATCGACAAAGCCAATATATGCCCCCCCCCCCGCAGAAATCATATTTTTAGAAGTTTTGTTATTGAGTGGCGCACCAGATTCTTTGGCGCCAGAACCCAAAGTGTTAGAATCTGTATCGCCAGAATCTAAATGCGTGCCGTATTCTAGCTTGTTAGATTCTAGCGCATTTTTCACATATTCTAATCCAGCATTGCGCGCGCTTGAGACACCGCTATTTTGCTGATTGATAAGTATAAAGCGAGAATCTTTGGCTACATATTCTTTAGCGATTTGCTCGCTATTATCGCTACTGCCATCATTTATAAGCAGAAATGTGGAATTTTTATAACTTTGATAAGACAAAGAATCTAGGCATTCTTGCAAGAAATTCTCAGCATTATAAATTGGCACGATGACAAATAATGGCTTTTGTAGTGGCTTTGACATTTTAATCCTTATTTAATCCCTTCTGGCAACGCGTGGATTTATTTTTAAGCGTATCAAGGTAGATTTGATGATTAGATTCTAGCATATCACGCGTATTTTCAGGATGCCAGATATGATAAGCAATGCCTGCGAATTTCAGTCTCCTAAACTCCCCACCATTAAATAAAAATCGTGCTACAAACTCGCTATCCTCTCTTCCCCAGCCCACAAACTCTTCATTAAAGCCATTGATTGCCTCACAATCGCTTTTAAAAAAGCTTATATTACAGCTACGAATGCCCTTTATAAGTGTCTTTTTCTTAAAAATCCTAGAATC
>CBCPND010000080.1:0-3343 GCA_965120395.1 uncultured Helicobacter sp. | reverse complement strand
AACCTAAAGTATGCTTACCACCATAGATAAAGTTATATGGATGCCACAAGCTACTGCTAGTCCATATTGCAATGTAGGTAAGCTAATATCAATCATATAGATTCTTAGCCTAAATATCCTAGGCTTAAAACCTTTTTAAATACATTGCCTGTATAATGGCATTTGATATTTTAAATCAAGGCAAGCTCATGCGTTTTGGCAAAATTAGGTATTTAAACCTTTTACCCTTCGATGTGTTTATCAAATCCTATCCGCTCCCTGCGCGCTATAAGCAAATGATCTTTCTTAAGCGCTCGTATCCTGCAAGGCTAAATCAATATTTCCTTTTTAGGCGCATTGATGCTGGGTTTATCTCAACCATTGCAGGCTATCAATCTCACTTTAAAAACAAAGCCACGATGAGCGGAATCTGCGCTAAAGGCGCGGTATGGAGCGTGATGGTCCTGCCAAATACTAATAGCAAGGATTATCAGTCAGATACATCAAACGCGCTTTGTGATGTGCTTGGATTAAGTGGCGAGGTGCTTATTGGTGATAGAGCGTTAAAAAAGCATTATGAAGGCACTGATTTTATCGATATGGGCGAGGTTTGGAGTAAAAAAACAGGCTTGCCCTTTGTCTTTGGAAGGCTTTGTTTTAACGCGTATGGCAAGCTTTATCGCAACATCTCAAAAGCCTTTAACCATAAAAAAATCAAGATCCCGCACTTCATCTTAAAGCAGCGCGCGCTAGAATCTGGCATAAGGCCAAGCTACATTCTAGAATACTTAAAACACATCCATTACAAAATAGATTCTAAAGAAAAATTGAGTATAAAGCGCTTTTATCGTGCTGTGCGCTTAAAGCACCTTAGCTTTCCAAAGCGCATTTATAAGATTCTACAAAGCCAAAATAACGCCACAGATTCTATAAACCAACCCTGCAAGCGCAATAAAAAGGCAAAAAATGTATAAAAAAGAGCTCGATTCTTATTTGCTAAAGTCCGCTCCGCGCGCGTGCTTGCTGTATGGTGAGAGTCGCTTTCTTATTGAGCGTTATAGCCGGAAAATCGCCTCTATGTTAAGCCCTAATCGCTATAGCTTTTATTACTCTGAATACGCCCTAGAACCTGTGGTGGAGATCTTATCGCAAAGTAGTCTTTTTGGTGATAGCGCGGTTGTGGTGTTAAAGCTTGATAAAAAGCTTGATAAAAAGCATATAGATTCTATATTGAGTGCGATTAAGCGCAATCCGAGCAATGCGATTGTGATTGAGTTTCACTGCGCGGATAATAAAAGCCCAAGTGAGTATGCGCGCGATTTTAAGGCGTTTGCACAAGCTTTTAAGGGTGAGGGCGTGGTAGAGGCGCGCTTTTTTGAGCCAAGCCAGAGAGAAGCGCTAGATTTTATGACCCAAGAAGCCAAAAGGCTCAATATCAACATCTCCGCCCAGAATCTAAACTTCTTGCTTTCAATGCAGGATTTTGATGTATCTTTAGCGATTGGAGAGCTTGAGAAATTTGTTGTTCTGGATTCTGAAGTGCGCTTTGATGATATTAAGAGGCTTTGCTATGGGCTTGGAAGCATTGGGGTAGATGAGCTTTTGGAAGGTATTTTTAAAAAGTCCCAAGTGCTTGAGATTGGTGAGAAACTGCTTGATGAAGGCTTTAGCGAGCTAGAATTGTTAAATGCGCTTGAGCATTATTTCTATCAATTATTTTTGTTTTTCTCATATATTCGTAAAAATGGCAAGGTCGATGCAAAGGAGATTCTAGGATTTACCCCGCCGCAATTGGTCGCAAGCAGATATGCTGAGCGCGCTATTAAGATTAAAGAAGAGATGTATTTGGAGATTTTTAAACTCTTTGGAAAGTGGCGTAATAGCTTGATGTCTGGGGAAAAAAGCGCGACATTACATACTTTAATTAAAATTCAAGAATACATTTGCTAAAATGTGCGCTTTAGCCTTGCTCTTTGTCGTTAGATTCTAAATTCTGGAATCTAGCAAGAGATAAAGGGCGCAAACCACAAGGAGAACATATGAAGCATTATGAAACGATGTTTATCGTAAAACCGACTCTAGTAGAAGATGAAATCAAGCAAAGAATTGGTTTTTTCAAAGATGTGATTAGCAAGAATGGTGGCGAGATTGAGACTTGTCTTGATATGGGGATGAGAAATCTTGCCTATGAGATTAAGAAAAATCAACGCGGATATTATTATGTGATTTATTTTAGGGCAGAACCTAAGTTGATTATGGAGCTTGAGCGTTTGTATCGCATCAATGAGGATATTTTGCGCTTTATTGTGATTAAATATGAAAGTAAAAAAGATCAAAAAGCGTGGCAAACTTTAGTTGATAGGGCAAATAAAAAGCCAGAACCAAAGCCAGCTAAAAAAGAAAAGCCACAAGAAGTGCAAGCTAAAGATACAGAATCCAGTAAGGATATAGAATCTGATGTGGAAGAGGGCGATGTAAAGCCACAAGAGGATAGGGCACAAGATGTTTAATAAAATCATAATCGTGGGGAATCTCACGCGCGATGTCGAGCTACGATATTTACCTACGGGCGCGGCTTTAGCGACTATAGGGTTGGCTAGTAATCGCCGATATACTAAGCAAGATGGCACTAAGGGTGATGAGACTTGCTTTGTGGATGTAAAGCTTTTCGGACGTGCTGCAGAGGTCGCAAACCAATATCTGCGCAAGGGAAGTAAGGTTCTTATCGAGGGAAGACTTGTGTATGAGACTTGGAGCGATCAAAGCGGACAAAAACGATCCAAACACTCCGTAGTCGCAGAAAATATGCAGATGTTAGGGAGCAAATCCCAAGATCCTAGTGGCTATGAAGGATATGGGGATTATGATTCACAAAGTGCGCAAAATACGCAACAATATGCACAATCCCAGAATACAAAACCCCAAAATGCGCAAAATGGGAATTACGAGCAAAACATCCCTAGCATAGATGTCAATGATGATGAAATACCATTTTAGGAGAAAACAATGGAAAGAAAGAAATATTCAAAACGATACTGCAAATACACAGAGGCAAAAATCGAGTTTATCGATTATAAGGACTTAGAGATGCTTAAGCATTCTCTCTCAGAGCGCTATAAGATTATGCCAAGACGCCTTACAGGCAACACGAAAAAATGGCAAGAACGCGTAGAAGTCGCCATCAAGCGTGCGCGACATATGGCACTTATTCCGTATGTCATCGATCATAAAAAGGTTATTGAGAATCCTTTTAAGATCTAGCTTAACAGAGCGACTCTTACAAATACGCCTTTGGATAATCATTTAAGAGATTGAAGATTTCGGAAGGCGCGCTAAGTGCGCTGGCTTTACACAAAATGAACTT
>CBCPND010000079.1:0-22424 GCA_965120395.1 uncultured Helicobacter sp. | reverse complement strand
TAACTTGAGATTCTAGAATCTAAAGAAACTAACTTAATACTTTTTTTAAACACAGTCTTTGTTTTTAGAGTTGGGTGTGTGATTGAGGGGATTTTAGGCTTTGAGTGTTTGGGATTATGTATTTATATAGGGTTGTATTTTGTATATTTATATTGTTTGGGAGTATTCAAGCAAAACAGCAAGATAATACGCAATTGCGTGTCATACATCCAAAAATAGGCACAAGCGCTACTTCCAATGACGGCAATCTTACCATTACGCTGATTGACAAACGTCAAAACTATACAAGCAATCAGCGAACGCACGAGCCCGCGATTTATTCTCCAAAAAGTGTAAATATTCATCCAGATGGCAGCAAGTATTATGTAAATTCGCTTGAGGGTGGCACTACGATTGTATTTGACGCAAAAACTAATAATAAAATTACTCAAATTAATCACGCCATAACAAATCAGCATAATAGTTTATGGAGTAAAGATTCTGGATTTTATAAATTTACCCATTATAAAAAGAATAATCACTTTAGGGGTAAGCCTGTAGAATCGGCTTTTTCGCATAATGGTAGATACCTTTGGATTCCTTATTATCGTAGATCTTATGATATGAATGCTCAAGATCCTTCAGCTGTAGCCGTGATTGATACACAAAGCGATAAGATTGTTAGACTACTAGAGACTGGACCATTGCCAAAAATGATAGTTGCTTCACCCGATGGCAATTATATTGCGATTCCACATTGGGGAGATAATACAGTTGCATTGATTGATGTCAAAAGTGAGAATCCTGATGAATGGCGACATATTCAAAGATTTGTTATCGATTATGTTTTGCCCTTAAATTATCCTCTTGATAAACCTGTAAATAGGGATAGTGGAAGCGGATATGCATTGCGTGGAACAGCCTTTAGCGAGGATGGAAAGTATTTGTTTATTGGTTGTATGGGTGGAGATGGTGGTATTGCAGTAATTGATTTAGATAATTCCCAGTATTTGGGGCGAATTTTTGGAATGATGCCTAATGTGCGCCATTTAGTGATACAAGATGGGTATTTGTATTTAAGTGTAAATAAAGATGGGTTTGTGCAAAAGGCAGCAATGAGTGATATTATCGCATCAATACAGAAATTAAAAGATGAAAAAATCAATCGAGTGGTATTTAAAAATTGGCAAAATACAAAAGTAGGCAAAGGAGCAAGAACGATAGCTATTAGCCCTGATGGTAAATATATTTTTGTAGCGTGTAATATGGTTTCAAAGCTTGTGGTGGTAGATAGCAATGCAATGAGAGTGGTTTTAGAGATTGATGCGGATTCTTTTCCTGTGGGGCTTGATGTTAGTCCTGATGGTAAATATGTGTATGTGACCGCCCAAGGTAAGCCAAAATACGGCGGAGGTAATGCCATAGACATTTATGAAGTAAGTTATAAAAATAATATGTAGATTCTGCAACTAGTGGAATAAAAAATTTGTGTCTATATGAACAATTAATGTCGATTGTTTCTAGGACATTGCCAAGCTATTTTTAATCTTTTTAAAGAAGTAGTATTTATTGCCTTTGTGGCTTCTTGCAAATCTTCAAGAAACGCACGCCATTGCCTCTATTCCCACACGGGTAAGCGCTGATACGCAGATTAATATTGTTTCTCATCTGTGAAAAAACCCTTTTATGCCGTATTTTGTATTCATTTTATCCCCTTGCTAAAATTTGGATTCTACAAAAAATAAATCAATCAAAAATGCAAATATAAATAAAGGATTTAAAAAATTACAAATAATTTAATTATTTAATTCCGCCAAATGTCATCTAGGGCTATCCAGCCCTTGCATTGCAGATTCTTAGTTGTCATATACCTTGGATCATAAAACCAAAATTTTGGCATACATACAATCTTACTTGGATTCTCAATCAAATACGCCGCCCACCAGCTAAAAGTGGAATTGGCGATAATCGCATTTTGACAGCTTCGCATAAGCTCCATTTCTTGGACGCAGTCAAGTTCTGAATTCCCCTCGATAAACTCAAATTCTACATTTTCGCACACATCGCGATCAAGGCTTTTAATAAGATTTTGCTTGCACCACGCCATATCATTGCTAAACACAAAAATATGTGGCTTTTTGATATGGCGCTTAAGTTCGCAAATGGCGTTATTATAATAAGTGCTACCAAGCTGTCTAAAATGCCAATGCTTAGATTCTAGATAATCTCCGCGCCTAATATGCAAAAACACAGAATCCAAAGTGCCTAGAATCTTATCTTTTAAAGCGGCATTTGCGCTTGATAGCGGTTTGTTAAGCTTAAAGTCTTGCCTTAGTTCTATATGTTTAGAATCTGCGAAGAAATTATGTGCGAAATAGCTGTGAATAATGTAAGTGTTATCTCTTAGTCTAAAAGTGCCACTATGGATATTTCGTATAAAATCTTCGTATGCGCTTTGGGTTTTTGGTTCTATGAAATAGAATCTATGCCACATCAAACCAAAGACAAACCGAATCAAATAAGCCATTTTTTGAAAAATTTTATAGAGTCTCTGAGAAAATGCCATATAATATCGATAAAGAAAAATATGTGGATGCTTTAAAGAGTGTTTGTTTGAAATAACGATATTTTTATCGATATTAAAGTTTTTTAGTTCAAAGGCACGATTAAGTTTCTGCCCCCCCCCCATTGCGATTTTTATAAGCTGTAGAATCTAGCTTTATAATATAGCCTTGTTGTTGCAAAAATTTGGCAAACGCATACATAAACATCTGATTGCCAAGCCCGCCATCTATTCGGATTGTCACTTTTGATTTGCGCAAAATTACTCCTTTTCTAGCTAGATTCTATCAAAATTATAAAAGCTTAAAGCTTATAAGAGCCATAGTTATACTCCAAATAATTCTCTCTCATCCCTGCTAATCTCAATCTGTCCGCTCAAATAAAAATATTTGCGTAAAACTAACAAACAAGCCGCATCTTCAATTCTCTTATCCATAAACTGCGCGCAGTATTGATGTGCGTTTTGTATAATCTCTTTTGCCTCATTTGGATGCGTTATGTAATATTCTAGCTTTTCTTGCAAATCCTCGTAATCATCGGCAATTTCGCAGTAATGAACCCCCCCCCTTAATAAGCTTTCCATAAACCAAGTTTCATATTTTGGCTTTGGCATTACACAGAGCGAATTTGAGCTTAGGATCCATTTTAGATTGCTTGCGACATCATTGCCTTCAAGGCTTAAGAGAAATTTATAGGGCAAATGCTTTGCAAGCGAGATTTTAGGCTTGTAATAAGATTTTAGAATCTCTTTATTCCCAGTGTGTCCTAAATCACAAAAAGGCGCATTAAAATACTTCTTTAAAAAATCTATGCGATGTTTTTGATACGCCGCGCCTCGAAAGAATAAAATATCCTTTTTCTCTTCAAATTTGTAAGGATCTTTTATAAATTTAAAGTGTCGATTTTTTTCAAGCTTAAAAAGAATCGAGTTAGCATTTTTATCGGATATTGGGCGGGATTTAGTGATGGCTGGCGCGGATAGATAATAATTTACATCGCCAAATTCATAATGCCAAACTAGCTCATCGCTAAAAAACCTACTCCACTCGTAAGAGTCATAAAAGTAAGTGGTGGCGTGCTTGTTGGTTGGCTTATTATTTTGAAGCTTATCAAAGTGCGGATTAAAGATTCCATCTCTTGTTATCTCGTTATGCTTTGGTAGGGGTAGAGGGACAATCCTAAAAGGCGTATTTATCTTATGATAGAATCTAATGCGATTTGCCATAGATTCTAGCGTGTTAGAATCTAGCTTTGTAAAAATTTGCTTGATTTTAGATTCTAGGGATTTTTGCGCGAAAATTTTAGGAGTGCAAAATCTTGTAATTCCTTTAAGATTATAGATAAATTTTGAGTTACTCATATGTGCCTTTAGTGTTTGTAATTTAGCCTAAAATAATAAAACAAAGCGATTACAATAAGCAAGCCCAAGGGCAGAACTATGCCAAATTCTGGATGAATAATCCCCGTGATAGAAAACTGCCCCAAAGCAAAAAACATCCCCCAGACAATAAGTGCAAATACAATAGACCCAAACCCAAGCAAGTATAGATTCCCATAGCGCGCGAGTGAGGGCATATAATACGCTAAAATCATCGCCACAAATGGCACAAACAGCGGCACAAGCACAAGTGAGTATAAAACAGCGCGGATTTTGTCGCTCTCGGCATTTTGGCTGGATAAGATTTTAAGTGATTCGATCGCATCAATTATCGAGATAAGTGGTCTTGACTGATAGATAGAATCTAGCACTTTTGGGCGGAAGCCTTCTAGAATTTCAAGTTTTGAGATATTGTGTATTTTTAAACCCTTTTTGCCAAGCTCCCAAGTGTGAGGCAAATTTTGCGAAATTGCCCCTTGAAGCACCCAAGTGTTTTTGTCAAAGTGCGCAAGCTTTGATTGTGTGATGTTAAGAAGGTTTTTTTGTGGTGTGGAATCTAGCTTGAACACTTTGATGTTTTGGGCTTGTCCGATTGTTGGATTTATCGAGCCAAAAAACACATAGTTTTGATTAAATTTCACAAATAGGTCTTTGGTAGTAAGGGAAGTGTCTTTTTTAAAGAGCTTTTCGATGTCTTCTTGGGCATATGCAAAAGGTGTGGCGTTAAGCCCGATATAGCAGAATGTAAAACACAAGCTCACAAACAAAATCGGGCGCAAGATTTGCTTTTTAGAGAATCCAAGTGCGAGTAGGGCGGTGTACTGATGAGTGCGCACGAGAAATAAATAACATACAACCATTGATAAAAGTAGTGCGATAGGAAGCGTAAAATTAGTCGCATACATAAAGTCATACGCTAAAAACAAAATAATGATATTCGCAGAATCTGATAAATCATCAATATATTTTAAGCTATCAATACTGACAAAAAACAACCCCAATGCAAAAAAAATCACAATAAAATAGCGTAAATAATAACTCCCAACAAACCAAAACAATGCTAATCGCATATTGCGCCTTTTGTGGATTCTGGGATCTTGGAATCTTTGGATTCTAGAATTTTGTTTGTTTGATTTTGAAAATTTGTAAGATTAGATTCTGGATTTCGGGAATCTAAAATCTTATTTGAAAGCCTTAAAGTAAATAGATTTTGGGTTTTTGCAAAGTCAAATGTGAGTAAAAAATGCAAAATGGATTCTATGGCGTGATTTATAAGATTTGGTAATTTAGATTCTTGCTCTTGGCTAAAATCACCTAAAACATATGAAATCACATCCTGCGCGCTTTTTTTCTCATCTCTACCAATCCCAAAGCGCAAGCGATAATAATCCTGTCTTGCAAGCGTAGAATCTATGGACTTTAAGCCATTGTGTCCGCCACTACTCCCGCCAACTTTATAGCGAATCTCGCCAAAGTTAATATCAAGCTCATCGTGGATGACTAATAGATTTTCGATTTTATGAAATCGCATAAAAGGCGCTATACTTTGCCCTGAGAGATTCATAAAAGTTTGAGGTTTGAGAAAAAAGATATTTTTGCTTGGAATATTTGTAATTTGCGCGTTAAATTTAGCCAAATCTTTAAAATCTAAATTTAAGATTCTAGCTAACTCATCAAGAATTATAAAGCCGATATTGTGGCGATTGTATTTATATTTCTCACCCGGATTCCCAAGCCCGACAATCGCACAATCACAAGCCTTCACATCATCTAAAAAATCACTCCTAGATTCTAGGCAAGATTTTATTAGATTTGTAGAATATTTTAACTTTTTAGAATCTTTGGCTTGTGTCGAAGCGTTTGCCACAATTGTTTTGCCTTAAATTATTTTGCTTTAATCACGCCAACAACAGCCACAGAAGCATTATCAATAACTTTTACACCCTTAATCTCTGGTAAATCGCGCACCAAAATAGAATGCCCCACATCAAGTGCGCTTACATCAAGCTCATAGCAAGCTGGCAAGCTCTCAGGCGTAGCTTTAACAGAAATACGCTTTTTGGAAATGAGCAAAACACCTTTATTTTTTAGTCCTACAGCAGAACCTTTGGTTTTAACAGGAATCTTATAGCGCGCTTCTATGCCCTTTTGTGCGACCATTAAATCTACGTGCAAAATCGTGCCAAAAACAGGATCTTTTTGATATTCTTGCACGACTACATCAAATGTATTCTTGCCAACTTTTACCGGGAAAACAAGACTTGTTTTGTTTTTAAGCGTGCGGATAAAGTCATTGATCTTAAACGCACAATGCACATTTTCTAATCCCTTGCCATAAATATTAGCAATTAGATAACCATCCTTCCTTAAGGCTTTTGCGTTTGCCTTTGAAATACTCTCTCTAATTTGTCCTTCTAACATTTTTTATCCTTTGTCTTGATAACTTAAAATGGCGATTTTATCTTAAATTTGCTTAAATCTAGATAGATTCTAAACTTTTTAGCATTTTTGCAAACGCCTCTTTAAATGCGACCAAACCATCATTAAGCAGTTTTTCATAAATCGTATTTATCGTAAAGCTTGAATTTTCTAGAATCTTTGTGATTTCATCATTTGCCTCTTTGGATGAAATAAGTGATATTGTGCGCTTGCTTGGATTGTTTAAAAAGGCTTGTATTGTGGCAAGTGGCGCTGTGTTTATAGAATCTGGGGCTAAAAGATTTGTGATGTAATAATCTTTAGGCAGAGATTCGCTTTTTGCGCTTGTGGAGGCAAAGAGCGTGCGGAGATTTGGATTTTTAAAGGCTTTAATTTTTTCATAGCAAATCATCGCATTTAAGATTCCAAGTTTAGGTAATTCGCCTTGTGGAATCAAAGAATCAAACCTTGAGACAAACACGCTTATCACAGCCCTAGCGTTAGAATCTATGCTAAAAGCCTGCGCGCAAGAATGCGCTTGTTCTGGCGAAAAGATAAGCGTAGCATTTACATTTATATCATTTTCATAGAGTGCTTTCATCACCTCATAGCCAGCATTTGTCGCAGGCACCTTAATCATCACATTTTTACAGCCAATCGTCTCATAAAGTCGCTTTCCTTCATCGATGCTAGCTTTGATGTCATCACTTAGAGTCGGATCAATCTCAATGCTAATGTAGCCATTATCTTTATTTGCCTCATAAAGTGGGTAAAGAAGTTTTGCTGCAAGCTTAATATCTTCAATTGCCAAAGCCTCATAAATTGCCTTTGGAGATTCTCCTTTTAGGCTTTTTATTTGGTCTTTATAAAATGGAGAAGTTAGAATCGCTTGAGAGAAAATGCTAGGATTGCTTGTTGCGCCATTAAAGGTTTTAGAATCTAAAAGTTTGCCAAAATCATTTTGCAAAAATCCTCGCTCGATAAAATCACACCATAGGCTAAAATTTTGCATTTTTAAACTCCTTTATTTGTATGATGATAAATTTTAACAATTAAGCCCTTTAAAAACCATTTTTTTCTATAATTCGCATTTATTTTTTATTTTTTTAAAGGATAAATATGAGAGTTTTAATTTTGTTTTTTAGTGCTTTTATGCTCTATGCGCAAACTCTTGATATGACAAACCCAAATTTTCAAAATTTAGCTACAAGCCAAAATAGCCTAGATTTGATAGATTCTAGCCAGCTTGAGGCTTATTCTTTACGCACTTATCGATATAGCACGCGCCTTGATAAAAAGCATAAAATCAATATCTATGGCATCGGTGGAAGCGCAAATAGCCAAAATCTAGAATCTAGCTATGGCGGAGTGGCTCTAACTTATGATATGCTTATTGGGAGAGTTCCACTAGGTGTTATTGCTACATACACAGCGCAATTTTTTAATGCTAAAAATAGTGATAGTGAGGTAGCACATAATGCACAGCTTGGATTCTATACGGATTTTTTCATTGGCGCACATCAGATTCAAGCCCAAGCCATTCAAAGTATGAATATTCCGCAGGCTGCATCTCAAAGCCTTGCTACGACGACAAATTTTAGCGCGCGTTATGGATATGTTTTTACACTAAATAGTTATGGAAGTCATCTTAAGCCATTTTTTGGGGTAAATGCATATTTTCTCTATAATGCTGATAAAAATGGATTATCTCTAGATGATTATAATTTGAATGTGAATTTGGATTTTGGCTTGCAATTTTTGCAGTTTATCACACAGCATTTTCATTTTTATATCACGCCTATTTTTCGTCAAGATGTGGGGGTTATAAATAGTGATCCATTTATGCGACTTATCGTAGTAAATCTCGATGGAAGCGTGGATTTTAGTATGCCAGATGAGCGGTATAGAAGCTATGGAATCTTAAAGGCAGGCTTGAATTTTAATCTTGGTAAAAATGCCTCTCTTAAGTTTGGCTTTGATGGCAGAATCGCAAGTCAAATCCACACGCTAAATGGTAACATCACATTAAATATATTGTTCTAGGAGAAGTTATGGAGAGTTTTGATTATTATGAGATTCTAGAAATTGAGCGCCACAGCGGGAAAGATGAGATTAAAAAAGCATATCGCAAAATGGCACTCAAATACCACCCAGATCGCAATCCAGATGATAAAGAAGCTGAAGATATGTTTAAGCGCGTTAATGAGGCTTATGAAGTCTTAAGTGATGATGAAAAGCGCGCGATTTATGATCGCTATGGCAAGCAAGGATTAGAAAATCAAGGATTTAGCTTTAGCGGGAGAGATTTTTCAGATATTTTTGAAGATTTGGGCTCGATTTTTGGGCAGGCTTTTGGGTTTGGCAGTAGGACTCAAAAATCTCAAAAATATAATGCGGATTTTATTGTAAGACTTGATTTAAGCTTTAAAGAAGCGGTGTTTGGCTGTGCTAAAACCATTCAGACACAATATAAAAAGTTTTGCAAGGATTGCAATGGTAGTGGTGCAGAAAGTGGTAAGATGCAAGCCTGTCAAGAATGTGGGGGCAAAGGACAAGTCTTTATTCAGCAGGGATTTATGGCATTTGGACAGACTTGTCCAAGATGCAGAGGTGAAGGAAAGATAATCACGACAAAGTGCAAAACCTGCAAGGGTGATGGGTTTGTCATTCGTGATGAGAGCTTTGAAGTGAAGATTCCAGAGGGCATTGATACAGAGATGCGTGTGCGCGTAAGTGGGCGCGGGAATGAGGTGCAAGGAGGCAAAAGAGGGGATTTGTATTTAATGGCATATGTGGAGGAGGATGAGCATTTCATACGCAATGGAAATGATGTGTATATCGAGATTCCGGTGTTTTTTACACAGATTATTTTAGGTGCAAAAATTAAAATTCCAACACTAAATGGCAAGACGCTAGATTTAAATCTTCCGCCAAACTCCAAAGATAAGGCACAGTTTGTTTTTGCCAATGAAGGTATTAAAGATGTGAATTCTAGCAGAAAAGGTCGTCTTATTGCTCAAATTAAAATCACCTATCCGACAAGCCTTAATGCAGAGCAAAAAGAGCTTTTAGGGAGGCTTCATCAAAGCTTTGGAATCCAAGGCGAACCACATCAAAGCATCATCAAAGAAGCTTATGAGAAAATCAAAAATTGGTTTGGAGAATCAAGAAAATAGATAAATAAGCATACTAGATTCTGAAATCTTGTCTATAAAAAATGACAGCGGTTGGCATTGCGAGATTCTAGTAAATGGGATACTAAAAGAGTAAAACCCAAGTAAGCAAGCTTACTATGCAATAGAACCCAATCTATTTAATTTGCTTAAAAATTTCCTCTTTTGGAATAGTTTTCAAATTGAGCGCATCGATCTGCGTAGAATCTAGCTTCTCCCACACAAGAGCCTTTGACATAATGAAATACTTATCCATAGAAAAGACAAGCTCCAAATTCCCATTTTCTAGAATCTGCCCTTTTGTGTAATATAATGAGCAATTCTGAAAGTTATAAGATAAACCATCTTTTAGCTCATTGCCTTTAACATCAAGCCGTAAGAAGACAACGCCCTTATCTGTGCGAGTGCGTAGATTCTCATCAGGATTGCAAGAATCAAGCTTATCTGGCGAGCCATCAAGATTAGCAACTCCATAAGCAAAAAGTTTATGATCATACTCTAGCACATACACATAAGCACCTTTGAAATATAAAAAATTAGGGACTTTGTAGAATCCTTCGAGTGATGAAGCCCAAGAAAACTTAAGCATAAAAATTAAAAACACATAAAGTTTTTTCACACCGTTTCCTTTAATGACTTGAGATTAAGAGTGCCTAAAATCGCATCTTAATATTCTTGCAAGGTATTTTTATCACACTTTTATAAACAATCATCCTTTCTCCAAGATTCTGCACTCCAAGCCCACCAGAATGCACATCTTGCGGCAAGAACACTGCTAAAGTTTGTGCTTTTAAATGCAATGTAGAATGCGCATTTGGCGGATAATAAATGATTAAATCTCTAGCTTCATCATATTGCGCTTTTATCTTGCATTGCGTGTTTGGCACGATGTAAAAAAGCTCTTCTCCCAAAACCACAAGCTGAAAATCAATATATTTCCTATGCGATTCATAAAACGCCTTATTGTCAGGCTTTAGCTTATAAGACTGCTCAATGGCGATCATTCCTTTGCTAAGCGGGATTTTATTTTCACTTTGTGTGTTGATAATGCGCTTATAAATCGCACTTTTTGGATTGCTTGCTTCTTGCATATAATTGCACAGCTCTTGCAAAGCCTTCGTGCGCGAAAACATCGACATAATAGAATCTAGATTCCCAATAAAAGCCATCTTACATCCATTCTAAAACTCTGCTTACTTCTTTAACTTCAAAGCATTTTACATTAGTCTTTGTTGCGGGTTTTTGAGGCACGATAGCTTTTAGCAAACCATAGCTTTGCATCTCTTTTAAGCGCAAATCAAGATTGCTTACATCGCGCACATCCCCAGTTAGGCTTACTTCACCTAAAAATACACTCTCCACGCTTAAAGGGCGATTCCTAAAGCTTGAGATAATCGCGGCAATCACACATAAATCTGCACTTGTCTCAGTGATTTTAATCCCGCCAGTAACATTGACAAAGACATCATAGCGGTTGAGTGGAATCTCAAGTTTGCGCTCAAGCAGTGCTAGAAGCATATTTAAGCGGTTAATATCAAAGCCTGTGCTTTGCCTGCGCGGATTCCCATAACTCTCACTAACTAGCGCTTGAATCTCAATAAGCAAGGCACGCGATCCTTCAAGCAGCACGGTTATCGCACTTCCTGCGATTGGCTCACGTTTTTGGAAAAACAACCTTGAAGCATCTTTAGCGCTACGCAAACCATCTTGTTTCATCTCAAAAATTCCAATCTCACTTGTCGTTCCAAAACGATTTTTAAATCCGCGTAGAATCCGAAGCTCCCTGCTAGAATCCCCTTCAAAATACAACACACAATCCACCATATGCTCTAAAATCTTAGGTCCAGCGATTGAGCCTTCTTTAGTGATATGCCCGATGATGAAAATGGCGATATTTTTTTCTTTCGCTAATCGCATAAGCTCAAATGTAATCTCACGCACTTGTGATACTGAGCCGGGTGCAGAGCTGATCTGTGGAGAGTAAAGTGTCTGGATAGAATCTATCACACAAAGCTTGTAAGTCTGCTCTAAAAGCGCGGCTTTAATAAAATCTAGATTTATCTCATTAAGTAAGAATAGATTCTCGCTTACGCAATCAAGCCTTTGTGCGCGCAATTTTATCTGTCCAGCGCTCTCTTCACCGCTTGCATAAAGCACTTTATTGTCGTGTTTGGCAAGCAATCCTGCGATTTTTAAAAGTAATGTGGATTTCCCAACTCCGGGACTTCCGCCCACAAGATATAATCCGCCAGGCACAATTCCTCCGCCTAAAACGATATTAAACTCTTCTTGATAAGATGTAAAAAATACATTTTGCTCGCTTTTTATGTCTGTGATGGCTTGTGGAGTAGGGGAGGCGCTAGAGTTTATTTCTTTAAGGATTTGCTTTTGTGTTTGATTAAGCTCAATCAAACTCTCCCAACTTCCGCATTCTGGGCATTTACCAAGCCATTTCGCACTTTTGTAACCACAGAATTGACACTCAAACAAACTGCTCTTTTTTGCCATTATGCGTTATCCCCAACACCAAAGATACAATCTAGTATGCTATTTATATAATCATTTTCGCAAAATGCAATTAAATCGTCCTCACCCTCGCCAACGCCAATATAAAAAATTGGAATCTTAAGCTCGCTTACAATGCTAAAAATCGCACCTCCTTTGCTTGTGCCATCGAGCTTTGTGATAATGATGCCATCGATTTTGATTGTTTGGCTAAAGATTCTAGCTTGATTTATTGCAGAAGAGCCTTGTGTGCCATCAAGAATCAAAATTTTTCTAAAAGGTTTGCCTTCAAGTGCTTTTGCGCAGGTTCTATCTATTTTTTGTAGTTCGTTTTGAAGGTTTGTTTGGTTGTGTAGTCTCCCAGCAGTATCGATGATGATATTATCTATGCCTCTTGCGATCCCAGCTTTGATGCTATCAAAGGCTATCGCGGATGGATCAGAGCCTTGCTGTGTGGCGATGATTGGAATTTGAAGCTTTTTAGCCCATAATTGAAGCTGTTCAACTGCTGCAGCCCTAAAAGTATCTCCCGCACCAAGCAAGACTTTTTTGTTTTGATTGATATAGTGCTTTGCAAGTTTAGCAATCGTGGTTGTCTTCCCAGCACCATTTACACCGATGATTAGCTCTACAAGGGGTTTTGTGTGGATTTCTTGTGCTTGATTGTTTTTGATATTTGCATCCTTAAAAAGATTCTGCAAGACTTCATTAACTTGCGCTTTTGAAGGGGTTTTTGGCAGATGAGATAGGATTTTAACTACAAGATCATAATCCACATCAGATTCTAGCAGAATCTCTTCAAGTGCATCTTTGGTGATTTTTGGCGTATGTGAGCCTAGAATTTGGGAGATGTTTTGTGCGGTTTTTGATAAAAAGCTAAGCATAATAATCCTTTAGAATCTAGACTTAATCAAGCATTTGTCTAATATCGCTTGAGAAAATTTCTTCAGGAATAAATCCACGATAATCTTGATAAATCTCGCCATTTGGCGTATAAAGCACAAAGAATGGCAATTCAAGCTCATCTTGGGATACTGGAGGAGAATCTATAGATTGAGTGTTATTTGTGGATTGTATGGAATCTGAGATAGTTAGATGAGACTCCAGAGAATCAGATTGTATGCTTAATTGATCGATTTTTGGCATTCTAGATTCTAAAATAGCTTGCAAAATAGATGCATCCTTTTCTCTCTTTGGAGTGATGAGTTCAAAATCTATATGATTGCTTTTTATAAAATCTTGGATTTGCCCACTCTGAGTGGGCAGTATGCCAATGATTTGCAAATTTTTATGTGATAAAGCAAGATGATTGAGATGCTCATAATAAAACTGGCAGTTTTGGCATTCATAATCTAAGAATACTAAAAATACCACACCTTTAAGCTGATTAGAATCAACAAGAATCTTGATGTGATTTTCGCTAAGCTCAAGCGTGTAAGATTCATTTTTAGCAGATACATAAGAATATTTTTTGGACTTTGGCTTAGAATCTCCACATCCTGCAAGCAACAAACCCAAAATACAAATCACAACGAACCGCATATACTCTCCTTTAATTAACTTAGAATCTAATGTGCAAACTCCACAGCGCGCGTCTCGCGAATGACATTGACCTTAATCTCGCCGGGATAACTTAAGGTTTCTTGAATTTCATTAGCGATTTCTTTTGCAAGCACAATGCCTTGTTCATCGCTTATGAGATCTGCGCTCACAATCACGCGCAGCTCGCGCCCAGCATTAATCGCATAGGCTTGTTTAACCCCAAGTTTATCGTTAGCAATTTTTTCTAAATCCTGCATACGATTTAAAAAATTCTCTAGTACTTCTCTTCTCGCACCCGGTCTTGCAGCCGAGAGCGTATCTGCAGCACAAACAGCCGCTGCTTCTATACTCTCAAAAGGTTCATCGCCGTGATGCGATAAAATCGCATTGATAATAGTGGGGTGTTCCTTATAACGCTTACAAATATCCGCACCCAAAAGCACGTGATTGCCATTGCCGCTCTCAGCTGTCAAGGCTTTGCCAATGTCGTGCAGGAGTCCAGCGCGTTTGGCAAGCTTTTCATCGCCTCCAAGCTGTGCGGTTATAATCCCTGCGAGTTGGGCTGTCTGCATAGAATGTTGCAGGGCGTTTTGTCCAAAGCTAGCACGATAGCGAAGCTTTCCGATAAGCTTTATAAGCTCTGGATGCATATAATCAAGCCCCAAATCCAAAATGACATTTTTACCTTCTTCTTCTATCTCATTATCAATGTTATTTTTCACGCGTTCATACATCTCTTCAATGCGCGCAGGATGGATTCTACCATCATCAATTAGAAGCTCTAAAGTCTTTGTAGCAATCGCACGCCTATAAAGATTAAAGCTGCTTACGATAATGGTCGAAGGCGTATCATCAATGACGATATCCACACCACTAACTTTTTCTAATGTCTTAATATTGCGCCCGTCTTTTCCTATGATTTTACCCTTGATATCATCGTCTGGCAAGGTAACGACATTGATGAGCTTTTCTGCGGCAAACTCACCTGCAAAGCGTGTCGTGGCTTGAGCGAGAATGAAGTTTGCGATTTTTGAGGCTTCATCTTTGGCTTCTTTTTCATAGCGACGGATAAGATGGGCTTTTTCGTTGATGAGTTCATTTTCTAGATTCTCTAAAAGCATTTTTTTTGCTTCTTGCTTTGTCAGTCCAGCGCAATGACTAAGTTTGGTATTGAGATCTTGGATAAGATTTTGGTATTGCTTGTGGATTTTGATTTGATGGGACTTTTGGGATAGGGCATCATTGAGTTCGTGGGTGATTTGGATTTTTTGCTCTTGAATGATGCTAAGTTCGTGCTGAATTTTGTCTTTAAGACGTTGTTCTTTGTAGTTTAGTTCGTGGAATTTTTGTTTGTATTTATCATCTAGAGATTGGAATTTTTCTTGATAAGCTTGCTCGAGTTTGATTTGTAACTCTTTGGCTTTGAGCTGTTCTTGATTAAGGAGGTTTTTAGCCTCAAATTCTATTGCTTTGGCTTTGGCTTTGGCTTGTTTGAGGAAGTATTTAGCATCTGTGGAGGCGTGCTTTTTGCAAGTAAGATAAACGCCTAATCCCACCATAAGACCAAATGCGACAAGACTTACTATCCATAATGCGATCATTTTTTAAACCTTTTTTTATCCTAAATTGATAACTTAAATATTCGTTTGCACTTATATCAAAATCTTGAGTGAGTTTATTTCGCGCTATATTAGGATTCTGGCTTACGAAAATCACATAGGGAAAGTTTTTTATCTTACTAAATTTTCTATCATACATTCCCTTTCCCATACCGATTCTTTTAAAGCTAGAATCTATGCCCAAACAAGGGATAATGGCTAAATCAATCTTCTCAAAATAAAGATAAGAAAACCTAGGTTCCCAAATCTTATATTTGTTTTGCTCTAATGGCAATCGAAATGGTAACATTTTAAAGTTAAGCCCACGAATAGTTGGGAGAAAAATCTTTTTATTTTTTTGTTTTTTGAGTTTTTTGAGAAGCGGTAGAATGTTTGCCTCATAAGCTAAAGGATAAAAAAGCAAAATATTTTTAAAGTTTTTTTGCGTAATTAGAGAATCTAGATATGCGACCAAAAGGCGAGCACGATAAGCAGAGGGATTGCTTGTAAGGGTTGCTTTAATAAAGGTGCGAAAATCTTTTTTAGCTTTAGAATCTATGGGCTTAATGCCAAACATCAATCCTCTTTGTGTGTAGATTCTAAGAGAGAGGGCTGGATTTTATGTGCTTTAAGTCTTTTGATGCGCGCACCATCCATTTCTAATATCGTATATCGTATCCATTCATCATCCAGAGTATCGCCAACCACAGGTAGCCTTCCAAGGAGATTAAACACATATCCACCAATGGTTACTTGCTCGCATTCTTCATTAAATGTAACCCCCATTAGCTCCTCGACATCTTCTAAGTTCATTATTCCGTCAAATTCATAAGTATAAGGGTCAATCTGTATGGAATCTTGATTTTTCAAATCGTGCTCATCGTTTATATCGCCCATAATTTCCTCGATGATATCCTCCATTGTTAGCAAGCCAGAAGTCCCGCCATATTCATCGACAATTAAAGCAGTGTGGATTTGCTCTTTATTCATACGCTTAAGAATATCAGAAATAAGCGCGCTTTCTGGGACGATAATCATTTTACGGATAATGGTCTCAAGACTAATCTCATTGTGCTGATTCATCGTGCTAATGAGCAAGTCTCTAATATGTATCATACCGATGATATTATCTTTATTGCCCTTGCAGTAAGGATAGCGCGTGAAGTTGGTCTGTTTTACAATGGCTAGATTCTCTTGATAGCTTAAATCTGCATTTAAGCACACCATATCCTTGCGTGGCGTCATAATCTCTTTGGCAATAGTTTCTGAGAAATCCACAGCATTTTTGATAATCTCACCCTCAATAGAATCAATAAGCCCGCCTTTTAGACTTTCTCCTACGATAATTTTTAACTCTTCTTCAGAATGTGCACCATCTCCTTCGCGCGCAGGATTGATACCAATCCTTTTTAGAACAAAATTAGCTAGCAAGTCAAAAAGACGAATGATTGGATAAAAAATTAAAGAGAAATAATATAAAGGATAAGAGACAATGAGGGCAGCTTTTTCAGTTTTGGCAATGGCAATAGATTTTGGGACAATCTCGCCTAAAACGACGTGAAATAGCGTGATAAGCGTAAAAGCCACCGCAAAACTGATGGTATGCACGATCAGAGAATCCTCACCTAAGAGATTCTTTAGAATCCGAGCTAACGCTGGCTCACCAAGCCAACCAAGTGCAAGCGATGAAAGCGTGATGCCAAGCTGTGTAGCGCTTAAGTAAGAATCTAATTTTTTTATTATTTGTAAGGTTAGTTTCGCAGTGTTGTTATTTTTTGAAAGTTCTTCTATTTTTGAGCGACGCACTTTGACAATCGCAAACTCTGCCACAACAAAAAATGCATTTAATAATACAAAAAATAACGCTAATAAAAGCATCAAAACCGAGTGATACGGGTCCATTCAACTCCTTAAAAACCCAATTATAACACAAAATCCCTATAGAAAAATATACTTTAAAATCATAAATACAAGCGCTCCAAGTAGCCCAGACACAGGAACAGTAACAAGCCAAGAAGTAATAATGCGGTTAATTTCACTTCGTTTAACCAATTCGCGTTTATAGAACTTTTTGAGCTCTTTTTTTTCTTTTTTATTTAAGAAAAAGTCAGATTCTCTGGTTTTGTTTTTGAGGCTCTCAAGCATCGCTTTTTTGCGCCTGATATTTGCTTTTGCAAAAACCCTTAAGAATTGCTCGACTATTTGTTTGTCTTTACCTTTGTGTGCTTTAATGATTTGTTCGCACATCTCAAAATATCGCCCTTTAATATATTCTCGTAAGAATCCAACACCAATAACCGCACCAATTGCTATATGCGTAGAACTCACAGGAAGCCCTAAGGCACTGGCAAAAAGCACAGTAATCGCTGCAGACATCGCGATACAAAATGCACGCATTCTATCAAGCTCTGTGATTCCACTACCCACCGTTTTAATAAGCCTTGGTCCATATAATGCCAAACCAAGCGAGATTCCAACACCTCCCACAAGCATAATCCAAAATGGTACATTTGCCTTTGTGGCGATGTCTGAATGATCTGTAAGCACTTGATTGATAGCAGCAAGTGGTCCAATGGCGTTAGCCACATCGTTTGCGCCGTGTGCAAAGCTCAAAAGCGCAGCAGAAAAAATAAGCGGAATAGTAAAAAGGGTATTAATAGATTCTTTTGTATTTTCAAGATTATCGGCTTTCTTGCGTATAAATGGTGTAAAGGCTATATAACTAACAATAGCGATAGATAAAGAGATGATAATAGCTTGCAGACTACTAAAGGCATAGAGCTTTGAGAATCCTTTGAGTAATAAATACGCACTAAAGGCAAATATCATTACAAATATCAAAATAGGCACCATTTTCTTGGCGGCTTCTTTTTTGTTTGTTTTGTATGTGATTGTGTGCTTGATAAATATAAGGAAAACAACTGCTATTATTCCTCCTAATACCGGAGAAAGCACCCAGCTTACAGCGATTTTTCCAAACACCAACCAGTTTGCAATATGAAACCCACCTGCGACAATTCCAGCACCCAATATTCCACCCATGATAGAATGAGTAGTCGAAACGGGAGCGCGAATAATTGTAGCTAGATGCACCCACACAGCCCCTGAAATAAGTGCTGCTAACATCACAAATAAGAAAGTCTCCGGATTTGCAATTTTATCTGGATCGATAATGTTGGATTTTATCGTATTGACGACATCACCCCCTGCTAAAATAGCCCCGCTTGCTTCACAAATAGCAGCGATAAGGATTGCACCTGCAAGCGTAATGGCGTGTGAGCCGACAGCAGGTCCGACATTATTAGCTACATCGTTTGCACCGATACTCATCGCCATATAGCCACCTACAAGCGCGGCAAAGGCTAATAAAAGGGGGTTGTTGGTGTGGCTTGACTGCACTGCTATGATAGCGATACACACCATAAAAAGCACTACAATACCGATTTTAATGCGATCTTTTTGATTTTCAGCCTTGCTGATGTTTTGCTGAATTTTTTTGATGTCTTTTATATCCATAATTAATAGTCCCTTAAATCTGAATATAAACCAATTATAAAACTATCAGTCTAAAAGTTGAGCGCTTGGAAGGCGGTATAAGATTAAGATTAGGAACGATCCTCTTTGATTCTGGCGGCTTTACCTCGTCTAGTGCGTAGATAAAATAGTTTTGCTCGCCTCACGCGTCCGATTCTTAAAACCTCAATGCTTTCCAAGCTTTCGCTATAAAGCGGAAAAGTTTTTTCTACGCCGATATTATTTGCACCGATTTTACGAGTTGTAAAAGTCCTATCTACACCATTGCCACGGATAGAAATGCAAATCCCTTCAAAATTTTGAATGCGGGTTTTATCACCTTCAGCTATCCTAATCCCAAGTTTAATGGTGTCTCCAGCTTTAAATTTTGGCACTTTTTTGTCCTTAATTTGCGCTTTTTCAAAACTTTCAATATATCTATTTTTCATTATTTAGCCTTTGTATGGATTTCCATTTTTGGAACAAATCTGGTCTAAAATATCGTGTCTTACATATTGCCAATTTGCTCTTTAAATCCGCGATTTTACTATGATTTCCCTTTGAATACTCTGAAGGCGGTATAAAATTTTGGAATTTTTCATCAATATACAGAGATCTGGCAAAAACAGGTGCTTCTAGTAAATCTTCTTCAAAGCTTTCGCCCAACAAAGATTCATTATTCCCAAGCACGCCCGGAATCTGTCTTGATACACTATCACAAATACAAAGAGCAGCTAGTTCTCCGCCAGTTAGGATAAAATCCCCTATGCAAAACACTTCATCAGCCCAAATCTCAATCACCCTCTCATCAATACCCTCATATCGTCCGCAAACAAAGGCAATATGACTTTTTTTAGCAAGTCGTAAGGCGTCATTTTGGTGGAATGGCTTACCATTTGGCGTCAGGAAAATGATGTGTGGCTTTGTGTGTGTGGAATCTAGCTTCTTAAAACTAGAATTCAAATTAGATTCTGTGCTAGATTTTGCATTAGATTCTAGATTCTGTGTGTATGATGCATTTTGATTTATCAAGCTCAATAAAGCAGAATCTATGATCTGCGGACATAAAACTTGCCCAGCTCCACCGCCAATCTGTGCGAAATCGGCACTTTTATGAGGATCTGTGGCAAAATCTCTTATGTTTATCGTTTGAATTGTTATAAGGTGCTTATCTTTGGCATTTTTAAGGATAGAATCTTGAAAGTAGCCCTCAATGAGTCGTGGAAATAGAGTTAAAAAACTAAAAATCATTAGCCTACCTTTAGCTTTGTTCGAGAATATCTTTTGCGCCGATTGTGCGGATTTCTTTTTGTTTTATATCAATGCTTTTGACATAGCGATCAATGTAGGGAAGCATAAAGGTTTTTGGCTTTTGTGTGGTCGCCTTGATGATGAAATAGTCTATATTCCCTATGCGCTCAATATTGACAACCTCGCCAAGCAAAACATCGCACTCTAGAATCCTGCACCCAATCACATCAAAATAAAAAAACTCCCCTTCATCAAGCGCGCATAATTTACGTGTGGTTTCTTGTGTGGTAAAAACTTTGGCATTGACATATCTTTGGGCTTGTTCTTTTGAAGTTATCTCATCAAAGGAGATGATGTTTTTTGTGGGAGTGTGGCTAAAGCTTTTAATTGTTAGGCTAGATTCTAGATTGGATGATTTTATGTTAGATTCTATCAAATTAGATTTTAGGCTAGGGCTAGATTTTTGATTTTTTGGTTTTAGTTTTTGGTTTTGTAGGAGAAGCTTTGTTTTTGGTTGCAGGAATGATAAAAAATCGCTTGATGAGTGAAACACAAGCGCCCCATCAAATCCGATTGTGCGCCCTAGCTTACCAACTTCTACAAAACTAGTTTTCATTTGGATGCACGGTGATTTTATAGGTTATACCATCTTTTGCTTTGCATCCAGAGACAAAAGTTTTTAATGCCGATATCATTCGCCCATCTTTACCAATAACTTTGCCCATATCTTCCGTGCTTACAAAAATATCAAGACAACACACACCTTCTTGAACTTCGTGTTTTTTGATATGGATTTTTTCAGGTATGTTTGTGATTTTTTTTACATAAGATTCTAAAAATTGCTCAATCACTCTAGATCCCAATTTTTTATGCTTGTGAGGCGAGCTTACTTACTCTTTCGCTCATTTTTGCACCTACACTTTTCCAGTATGTCAAGCGTTCAGCGTCTATCTTAATTGTAGCTGGCTTTGAAAGTGGGCTGTAATAACCGATAGATTCTATCCAGCCACTATCCCGTCTTTTTCTAGAATCTGTAACTACGATACGATAAAAAGGCTTTTTCTTGCGTCCCATTCGTGTCAATCGTATGACTGTCATCAATACTCCTTAAAATGCATAAAAATTATAAAACCGCTATTATACACTAAAAACTTGTGTTTGGTCTTAAATTTTTGGGCGCATTTGTCCCATTAGATTTATTAAATTTTGCATTCCGCCTTTTGCACTTAATTGTTTTGCCATTTTTGAGGCGTTATCAAATTGCTTTATGATGTGATTGATATCTGCGACTTCTAATCCGGCACCAAGTGCGATTCTCTTGCGCCTTGAGCCATTTAGAATCTCTGGATTCTCACGTTCCTTTTTTGTCATAGAATTTACCATAGCACGGATGTTTTTAATCTCTTGAGAATTATCTAAATCGATATTTTTAAGTCCGCCTGCAACTTGTGATAATCCCGGAATCATCGATACAATCGAGCTCATAGAGCCAAGTTTTTTGATATTTTCAATTTGGGATAGAAAATCCTCAAAGCTAAATTGCCCTTTTTTAAGCTTTTTAGTAATATCTTTTGCTTGTTTTTCGTCAATCACGCTGGCTGTTTTCTCCGCAAGAGAGATAATATCGCCAGCTCCCATTAGTCTTGAGACAATGCGCTCAGGGATAAACACATCTAAATCTGGAATCTTCTCACCACTTCCGATAAAGCGCAGTGGAATCTGAAGCTGATAAGCGATATTTAGCGCGATTCCACCTTTTGAATCACTATCAAATTTACTCAAAATCACACCACTTAAATTTATTTCTTGATGAAAGCTTGCTGCGCTTTTTATACCATCTTGTCCGCTTAGAGAATCCGCGACATAAAAAATCTCGTGTGGTGCTAAAACAGCCTTTATTTGCTTTAGTTCATCCATAAGCGCAGAATCTATGGCTAATCGTCCCGCACTATCGACAATCATCACATCAAATTGCCCATCAATCGCACGCTTTTTAGCGGCTTTAGCAACTTCTATTGCATTATTTTGCGTGCTAGAATCTAGGGATTCTGGGCTGAATACTTCTACTTCAATTTGTGTCCCTAGAGTTTTAAGCTGACTTACAGCAGCCAATCTTTGCAAATCGCACGCCACAAGCAAGACTTTTTTATTTTTGGTTTTTAGATAGTTTGCAAGCTTTGCACTTGTGGTGGTCTTCCCACTTCCTTGCAAGCCAGCCATTAGCACGATTGTTGGTGGTTTATTGGCATAGACAAAGCCATAATTTCCGCTTGTTGTAAGGATGGATTCTAGGCTTTTTTGCATCGCATCTAAAAAGCTTTGCTTGCCAATTTGGCTTTGCTTCATTTGAGTGGCAATTGAGTTTAGAATCTCTTTTGTGACTTTGTGATGGACATCATTTTTTAAAAGCACTTTTTTTAGCTCATCAAGTGCTCTATCTAGCGCCTTTTGATCATCATTAAAGCGGATTTTGGAGGCAATGGATCGGAAAGATTGGCTTAAGGT
>CBCPND010000078.1:0-15832 GCA_965120395.1 uncultured Helicobacter sp. | reverse complement strand
CGATGAGCCAAGCAAACGCGGTGCAAATGAACATCTTAAGACTACTTTCTTAGTCTCTTTCCCCTTTTTGGGGAAGCTTCAACCTTCTAAAATCTAGCATTCAACTTTTGTGATAAATTATTGACCCAAGATTCTATATCTACTTTAAATTCTAAAATTTAAACCAAGATTCCAGCATTTGCTAAAGAAACTGCGCCTTTGGCTTGTTTTGCGGTATTGCTTTGGGGGTTTTGATGATTTTTTGGAAAGTTAGCGCACTTAAAAATGTCTTAAACTAAGAATCTAGCATTCTAGGGATTGGGATGAGAAATCGTTGTTTTCAAGCGAGGATTGAAGGAGTTTGCTAGATGCAAATAACTGAAAATCCGAGCGCAGAATCAACGATTTATCGCTCAAAGCTGAATTGCTATCCCGCGCATTATAACAAAGTTTATCTCACAATAGAATTAACATAGAATCTGCTAAAATTACATCTATACAAATCCAAAAGGTTGGCTATGCGCTTCTCATATGCATCTAGAATCAAAAACCTCTCAGAATCTGCTACTATCGCTATTTCAACCCTTGCTAATGAACTTAAATCTCAAGGATGCGATGTTTTAAGTTTCTCAACTGGTGAGCCAGACTTTGATACACCAAATCCCATTAAGCAAGCAGCAAAAGATGCTCTAGATTCTAACTTTACCAAATACACGCCTGTAGCTGGGATATTTGAGCTCAAGCAAGCCATCGCACAAAAGCTAAAAAGAGAAAATAATCTCACTTATGAGTCAAATCAAATCATCATAAGCAATGGCGCGAAACAATCGCTTTTTAATGCCCTCCAAGCACTTATAGATTTTGGTGATGAGGTGATTATCCCAGCACCATATTGGGTTACTTATCCTGAGCTTGTCACATATAGCGGTGGGAAAAATATCTTCATACAAACTTCTGAGGCAACAGATTTTAAAATCACACCAAAGCAATTAAAAGATGCCATAACGAGCAAAACAAAAGCCCTAATTCTTACCACGCCTTCAAATCCAACCGGTGCTGTGTATTCTAAAGCAGAATTGCAAGAAATCGCAAAAGTGCTAAAGGGTAGTAATATTGCTGTGATTTCTGATGAGATATATGAGAAAATCATCTATGAAGGCGCATTTACTTCTGTGGGTGGGCTAGATTCTGATATGTTTGAGCGCACGATAACAATAAATGGCTTAAGCAAGTCAATGTCAATGACTGGCTGGAGAATGGGTTATCTTGCTTGCAGTGATGCAAAGCTTGTAAAAATGATGGCAAACCTTCAATCTCAATGCACTTCAAACATTAACTCAATCACGCAAAAAGCCTCAATTATTGCGCTAAGTGGTGTGCTAGATTCTGAGATAGAATCTATGAGAGATGCATTCTTGCAAAGGCGCAATATCGCCTATGAGATGATAAATAAAATCCGAGGCTTAAGTGTGCTAAAGCCACAGGGTGCATTTTATCTTTTTATCAACATCCAAAAATTGCCCAAATTTAATGGAGATTCTATGGAGTTTTGCAAGCAGATTTTGCAAGATAAAGGTATTGCTTTTGTGCCCGGAAGTGCGTTTGGAATGGATGGATATGTGCGGATGAGCTTTGCTTGCTCTAAAGAGCGCATTGTGCAAGGAATTGAGCGCGTAAAAGATTTTATAAACGGACTTTAATGCTTTGCGGAATTGATGAGGCTGGAAGGGGCTGTCTGTGTGGGAGTTTGTTTGTATCAGGTGTAATTTGTGATGAAACAACCGCCACACAACTTAAAAATATCGGTATAAAAGATAGCAAAAAGCTCTCTAAAACAAATCGCTTTAAGCTAGAATCCATAATTACATCCACGCAGAATCTAGAATCTATAATCATCCAAAAATCTGCTAAAGAGATAGATTCTAAAGGCATTAGTGTGTGTATGAAAGAGGCAATTTTAGAGATTGTTGCATATTTTAAATCTAAATGCGAGCAGTTTTACATCGATGGCAATACTTGCTTTGGTATAACCTTAAATACACCACACAGACTAGAATCTATAATCAAAGGCGATGATTTAATCCCTCAAATCTCGTGCGCGTCAATCCTCGCTAAATGTGCTAAAGATAAGCAAATGCAAGAGCTAGATTCTATCTATCCGCAATATGGTTTTAAAGATAACGCTGGCTATGGCACAAAATCCCACATCAAAGCGATTTATGAATATGGGCTTACTTCTTATCATCGCAAAAGCTTTAAAATTAAGCCATTAGAGCAGAGCTTATTTAATACATAAACTTCTTTGTGATAAATTCGCCTTTGGGTAATCATTTGATAGATTGCTAGATTTTGGAGGTAGTCATTACCCCCAAAATCTAGTAAAACTCCCAAAGCAATACCGCAAATGCTAGAATTTTGTTTTAAAAATCTAGAATCTAAAACAAATTCAAGATTCAAAATAAATTATGCCACTTTAGCGCCATAACCTAGCAGAATCTATATTCTATATTTTTGAATCAAAACAGATTCATACCATTTGCCTTTTGTGGCTTTATAGGATAAAGCGTATAACATACTATCTAAAAAAATGCAATTTTTTCTTCACTACTTTTATTTGCAAACATTTTTTTAAAATTTTATTTGTTTGATTTTCACTCATTTTAAATCCCTAAAAATCATAATCCCACTTGTTAAGAGGCTACACCAAAGTTATTTTCATTTTGTTACTTCTTAATGATTTTCTTTTATAAATGAAAAGAAAAGTTTATTATTTTCTACTTTTTGCCACTTGCTTTTTTTTAAATTCTTTTTTACCGCCAACAGCTCTTTCAATGTAATGAAAGGCATTGAATACAAAAAATAAGCAAACTAGAGTCAGCAATATGCTTTTCTTAGTAGAAAACTTCCATTCTATTTTTATGAATTTTACAAAAAGATAATATGACCAGCATAACGCAAAGCAGGTAAAATGACAAACATTGCAACCCAAATCAACGCAAGAGCAGCAAGTGGTTTTGCTACTCCATCTGTTCTTATTCTAAGAAACCACACTTTTAACCCCTAAATTTTCATAAGCTCCGCGCATTATAATCAAAAAAAATGTCAAACGCCGAATTTTGATAAGTAAAATTAAGAGTATAGATTCTGTAAGCATGCTGGATTCTATAGGTTTTGTTAGATTCTAGATTTGTTTTTAGATTTTATTTGCTTTAGATTCTGAATTTAAACCAAAATTCTAGTATTTACTAAAGAAACTGCACCTTCGGCTTGTTTTGCGGTATTGCTTTGGGAGTTTTGCTAGATTTTCTAAAAAGTTTGTTTTGTGTGAAGTTTAGTATTCTAAGGATTTCTCGCTCAAGACTGAATGCTTTCCCAAAGGTAAATTTATTAAATCTTGCATTATTTTCTTAAAGCTAGAATCCCAAGAATTGCCACGCAAGCACAACAGCTCAAAATCACAATGCTTGTAGAGATAAAAATATTATCTCCTAAACTTGTCAAAGGTGCTACAATCCCGCCAAATGTAAAAAGCAAGAATCCTAAAACAGCAGAAGCATTGCCAGCATTTTGACGCTCTAGCTCCATCGCTAAAGCCGATGATGTAGGCAATATGAAACCTAAAAACACAAGCATAATAACAAAGCTCGCTTCGACATAAAAAAGACTCGGATTGCTATTAAGCACGAAGCTTGTGATAACACCCATTATACAAACGCCAACAATCCCTACAAAAAGTGCCAATCTTTCATTTCTAAATAATGGCGTCAAGCTAGAACCTACAACAATCCCTAAAGCCCCTATAGCAAAGCAAATGCCATATTCTTGCTTTGTTAATCCAAAAATATCCTGAAACATAAAAGAACTTGATGCAATAAAGCTAAACATAATCCCCATACTAAAGGCAGGTATAAGGCTATAAAGCATAAATTTTTTATTCTTAATGATGTGTAAAAATGAAAAACTATCCCAGAAATTACCCTTCAAACGCTGACTTTTAGGCAAGCTTTCTTTGAAAAACAATACCGCCATCAATAGTGCAACGCCGATTCCTAGCAGAATCATAAACACGCCACGCCAATTGGTATGCTCTAAAGTAACTCCGCCAATGATTGGCGCACAAATTGGAGCTAAGCCATTGATTGCCCCAAGGAGTGCGAAAAATTTCGCTAATTCTTCACCCTCAAATAAATCTGCCACAACAGATCTTGAAATAACAATTCCACCAGACCCAGCAATACCTTGCAAAAGCCTAAAAATCACAAAAGAATAAATATTCCACGAAAGCAAGCACGCCATTGTTGAGGCAATAAAAAGCCCAAGTGAGATAAGCAAGATAACCTTGCGCCCGTATTTATCACTCAATGGTCCCATAATAAGCTGTCCAAAAGCAAGCCCTAAAAGAGAGCAAGTAAGCGATAATTGCACCAAAGATTTATCCGCGTCGAAGACTTCTTGAAGGCTTGGCAATGCTGGAAGATAAAAATCAGTAATAAAAGGACCAAAAGCAGATAACGCAGCCATACTAATAAGCAAATACAAACGAGAATTACGCTGTGCGCTAGACATCAAACCTCCTAAAGTGAAAATGAAATTTTAAGGGATTTTGGCAAACATTTTGACAGACAAAATCTAAATAAATTCTGCAAAATCCATAAGAATAGATTTGTTCATTAACCATTCATTTTTTTTTTTTTTGATTAGAATAGGTTATCTTAATTTGAAAGGATTTGTAATGAATGATACTCCACAAACTCACCCATTTGAACCGGTTATTTGCAGTGATTCTAAGATTCTGATTCTTGGGTCTTTTCCATCACCAGACTCGCAGACTAATGGCTTTTATTATGGGAATTCAAGAAATAATTTTTGGAAGCTACTTGAAGAGTTATTTAACACTCCGCTAAAAAATGAGTCAAAAGAAATCAAAATCGAGTTTTTAAAATCTCATCATATTGGACTTTATGATGTTGCTAAAAAAGCCATCGCTCCAAACTCCAGTGATAGTGATTTGAAAGTCATTGAACCAAGTCCTATTGACGAGCTTGTTAAAAATACGCAAATAAAGGCTATTTTTACCAATGGTGGCAAAGCAAATGAGGAATATAGTAAATTTTTTCTCCAAGAAAATTCTCAAAAATATATCGCCCTTCCTGTGATCAATTTGCCTTCTACAAGCCCAAGAAATACACATTATACTTTTGATAGGCTAAAAGAGAAATGGAATCAGATTCTAGAATATCTTAAATAATGCTCGCAAGAAGCTTGTCTTGTAAGCACTTTGTGATGATTACCCTCATTTAATGATTGAGGGTAGCAATGTGACTTAATAAATGCCACTTTTGATTAAAACTCAAAATCCCCGCTTTGTCCTTTACTCATACTTTTATACACCGCGCTGACATAAGCCTTTCTTGTCTTGCAGCCTATGATCTCTTGACATTGCAAGCAAGAACCTAGATTCTTGCCTTGCTGACATTGCTTGAGCTTTTGGAATTCTTGCTGAAGTTGTTGCTCAAAGGCATCTGATATTTTTGTGCTATCTTGCGTCTCACTCATTTTGGCTTCTCACTTATACTTGCATACACGGATTTAACTTGTGCTATCTCTACTTTGCTGCCAAAAAAGCAAGGCATCTTATCGTGCAGATTCTTGCAAGGTAGATCTAAAATCCGCCCCATACCATCAATCGCCTCTCCACCAGCCTTCTCATAAATATAAGCAAAAGGAAAAACCTCAAATAATTTACGCAACTTACCATTTGGCGCATCGCTTGTCGCTGGATAGCTAAAGATTCCACCACCTTTGATGAGAATCTGGTGTAAATCTAGCACCATTCCGCCAGAATAACGCAAGCGATAACCTTGCGCAAAAAATGAATCTACAAGCTCTTTATGTGGCTTGCTCCAATTTTGCTGCGTGCCACCCGGTGCGTTAAGCTTACCTTTTTCTTGAAGCTTTAGATTTGGCTTTTTAATCCAAGTTTTTTCATCATAGAAAAAATGCTCCACTCTATCAAAAGCCATAACAACCTCAAGCCTTGGACCATAGATAATATAAGCCGCGCCGATGATATTTTGAGCGCTAAAGTTATCTTCATAGATTCCAAAGATGCTTCCCACACTTAAATCAGAATCAAACAAGCTTGAGCCATCAAGCGGATCATAAGCGATGAGAATCTTGCCTTTATCTTTGTAAATTGCCTCTTGCTTTTCTTCACTGCACACGCCTTTTATGGAATCTAGAGCAAGCAATTTCTCCTCAATTAGCTTATCAGCTAACACATCAATTTCTAGTTGAGAATCCCCACTAGAATTTGCGCTTTTAAGATAGCTTACATTATCAGTTTTTAGGGCTTTAGAGACCAGAATCGCGCATTCTTTTATGGTTTGTATAATCTCTTGCATAAAACCTCTTTTTTCTTTATTATATTCTTAATTGAATTATGATACGCTTTAATTTTCTTAACAAAAGCAAAAGAATTTTATATGTGAAGGAATTTTATGCTTGTCGCTCCAAGTATCTTATCTGCAAATTTTTTAAAACTCCAAGATGAGATAGAATCCATCTGTCAAAGTGGCGCGGATTTCGTGCATATCGATGTAATGGATGGGCATTTCGTGCCAAATCTTACATTTGGAATGCCAATTCTAAGCCAAGTTGCAAAAATTGCCACAAAACCTTTAGATGTGCATTTAATGGTTGAAAATATGCAGTGGTTTGTGGATTATTTCTTGCCAGTAAAGCCAGAATTTATAAGTGTACATATCGAAGGTGCAAAGCATTTGCATAGAATCTTGCATTATATGCGTCAAAATGGTGTGCGCCCAGCAGCCGCGCTAAATCCACACACAAGCGAGCAAGAACTAAAATATATCATAAAAGATGTTGATATGGTGCTTGTAATGAGTGTAAATCCGGGCTTTGGCGGACAGAGCTTCATACCAAGCACTCTTGATAAAATAAAAAATCTAAAAGATCTCATCATCGCTCAAAATCCACAATGTCTCATTGAGGTTGATGGCGGAGTTAGTGATAAAAATATAGATTTGCTAAAAGAAGCGGGCGTGGATATTGTCGTGGCCGGGAGTTATGTGTTTAATTCAAGTGATTATAAAAATGCTATCAATGCGCTTAAATAAAGCACTTTGGTAAAACCAATGAAGCCAAAATATCGATAAATAATATAAAATGAGTCAAAATTCGCAGCCAAATTCACCAAAAAATATTTTTAAAAAGCTTTATGATAATCCTTTAAGCCAAGATAATCTTTGCTCGTTTTTAAATCTATCACAAGAAGAGTTGCAAATAGAATTTGAGATTCTCAAAACCAAAGGCTTTCCTATTGAAAAAAAGGATAATCTCTTCATTCTATCTACACAATTTACAGAGATTAGCAATCAAAAATTTTGCTTTGTGGATATTGAAACCACAGGTGCGAAGCCTGCGGATTCTCAAGTGATTGAAATTGGTGCGTTAATTTATCAAAATGGTGAGATTGTGGAGTCTTTTGAAGAGTTTATACACGCGCCATTTATACCTGAAGTCATCACAAACCTAACGCAAATCACAACACAAATGCTCCAAGATTCTAGAAAAGAGTGCGAGGTCTTAAAAGATTTTAAGGAGTTTTTGGGTGATAGTGTTTTTGTGGCACATAATGTGGGATTTGATTATGGGTTTTTAAGCTATGCTTTAGAGAAAAATAATCTTGGAGAGCTGCTTAATCCGAAGCTTTGTACGATTGATCTGGCGCGCAGGACGATTCTATCAAAACGTTATTCTTTGCAATATCTAAATGAATTTTTAGGCATAAATACAACTATTGCACATCGCGCCTATGCTGATGCATTAACAGCACTTGAGATCTTTAAAATCTCTATGCTTTGCCTTCCACGACATATCAAAACCACGCAAGATTTAATTGAGTTTTCAAAATCTAAAAGTGCCCCAATTCCTAAACCTAAAGAATCTTAAACCACATAACCATAATAAAATCCAATAACAACCAGAATCTTAATGGCTAAATATAAAACTAAATAGAATTTTTAAAGTTTTTTGTTAAAATGAAAATTTATTTTAGGTATGAAGGATTTTTATGGCTGTGGATGATAATAAAAAAAAGGCAATAGAGCTTGCACTAAAGCAAATTGATAAAGCTTTTGGCAAGGGTGCTTTGGTGAGACTTGGTGATAAGCAAGTCGAAAAAGTAGATTCTATCTCGACAGGATCATTAGGGCTTGATATGGCTTTAGGTATTGGTGGTGTGCCAAGAGGTAGAGTCATTGAGATTTATGGTCCAGAATCTAGCGGAAAAACAACACTTTCTTTACAGATAGTTGCTGAATGCCAAAAAAATGGTGGTATAGCAGCATTTATCGATGCAGAGCACGCACTTGATGTGTATTATGCTAAAAGGCTCGGTGTAGATACTGAGAATCTACTTGTCTCACAGCCTGATAATGGAGAACAAGCATTAGAGATCCTAGAGACACTCACAAGAAGTGGTGCTGTTGATTTGGTCGTCATAGATTCTGTAGCAGCACTTACACCAAAGGCTGAAATTGATGGCGATATGGGTGATCAGCACGTAGGTTTGCAAGCAAGGCTTATGAGCCACGCTCTGCGTAAAATCACAGGTGCACTCAGTAAAATGAATACGACATTAATATTTATTAACCAAATTCGTATGAAAATAGGAATGATGGGCTATGGGAGTCCAGAGACAACCACAGGTGGAAATGCACTTAAATTCTATGCAAGCGTGCGTATTGATATCCGCAGAATTGCTTCATTAAAGCAAAACGAACAGCACATTGGCAATCGCGTCAAAGCAAAAGTTGTTAAAAACAAAGTTGCCCCACCTTTTAGGGAAGCAGAGTTTGATATTATGTTTGGCGAGGGTATAAGTCAAGAAGGTGAAATTATCGATTATGGTGTGAAACTTGATATCATTGATAAAAGTGGCGCGTGGCTTAGCTATAATGATCAAAAGCTTGGACAAGGACGTGAAAATGCCAAATTATTGTTAAAAGAAAATAAAGCCCTTGCTCAAGAAATCACCAATAAAATCAAAGAGCAAATCGGAATGAGTGAAGAGATATTGCCTTTGCCCGATGAGCCACAAGAAGAAAATAAAGGGGGATAAAATGACTTATATTGATAATGTTTATGCACAAGAAGTGCTAGATTCTAGAGGTAACCCAACAATACAAGCGACAATCACTCTAAACGATGGCACAACTCAAAGTGCGATTGTCCCAAGTGGTGCAAGCACTGGTAAAAGAGAGGCTTTAGAACTTAGAGATGGAGATAAGGAGCGATTCTTAGGAAAAGGCGTGCTTAAGGCGTGTGAGAATGTGGATAATGCTATATCAGATGTGCTTATTGGTATAAGTCCTTATGATCAAGGTCATATCGATGCACTATTAAAAGGGCTTGATGGCACAAGTAATTATAGCAATCTTGGTGCAAATGCTACTCTTGGCGTGTCTATGGCAATAGCAAGAGCCGCTGCAGCAAGCCTTAAGATTCCACTATATCGCTATCTTGGCGGGAGTAATGCACTAACTTTACCTGTGCCTATGCTAAATATCATCAATGGTGGAAGCCACGCGGATAATACGGTTGATTTTCAAGAATATATGATTATGCCTTTAGGGTTTGATACTTTTAGTGAAGCATTGCGTGCTAGTGCAGAAGTGTATCAGCACTTAAAAAAGATTCTAAAAGACTCCAATCATATTACAAGTATTGGTGATGAAGGAGGGTTTGCTCCAAATCTTAAGAATAATGCTGAACCTATAGAGATTATATTAAAAGCCATTGAGAAAGCAGGTTATAAGCCTAAAGAACAAATTGCAATTGCACTTGATGTTGCTAGTAGCGAGCTTACAGAAGATGGTAAGATATATAATCTAGTAGGAGAAGGTAGAAAGCTAGAATCTGAAGCTTTAGTGGAGTATTATGAAAACCTTTGTGCAAATTACCCTATTATGTCTATTGAAGATGGTTTGAGTGAGGATGACTGGGAAGGCTGGAAGATTCTAACACAAAAACTTGGGGATAAAATCCAGCTTGTGGGCGATGATTTATTTGTTACAAATGCACAGATCCTAGCTAAAGGTATTAAAGAAAACATTGCAAATGCAATCCTTATTAAACCCAATCAAATTGGCTCTATAAGCGAGACTATGCAAGCTGTGCGCCTAGCACAACGAAACGCATATCGCTGTATAGTTAGCCATCGAAGTGGAGAGAGTGAGGATAGTTTTATAGCCGATCTTGCCATTGCACTAAATGCAGGTGAGATTAAAACTGGTTCTATGGCAAGAAGTGAGCGAATGAGCAAATATAATCGCTTGCTTGCCATTGAAAAAGAGCTTTCAAATCCACATTATCTAGGAAAAGAGCTGTTTAGGGAATAGGCAATGACAAAACCCACAACATCCAGATTTAAGCGATTTAAAAAGCCTGCTATAAAGAAAAATACAACCCAAAGCATAAAGAATCTACTTTATAGAATCTACACGAAGCGGATTTTTATTTATGCGGCTTTAGGAGCTATTGTTGGTGGAATTTATATTGGGTTTTTGCTCTTTGGAGAGAACTCGCTAGAGACATTGCTGTATAATATTGCGCAAAAAGATGAACTCTCAAACATCGTAAAAGATCTTCAAGCCCAAAATGCTAAACTGCAAAAAGATCTCTTTGAGCTAAAGGGATTAGAGCCGTGAGAGTTGTGCTGATAGTGCTAATAAGATTGCTAGCATTGTTTGGATTGCTTTTTAGTGTGGTTTGTGCGCGTGATAATCCATTTGAGCCCATAATAAAGCCAAATGAGAATACTTTCAAAAAGGACATAGGCAAGAATTATTTTAAAGATAAAGACTTCAAGCTCCCAAGCACAGCTAGAATCCTAAAAGAAATCACCATTAAATACCAAAACATCGATGGTAGCATAGAGACAAAGACTATTCCCATAGATGAAAGTATTGATTGGCATTATCCGCTTTTATTGACACAAAGTGGTGCGATTATTAGCGATGAAAAGCGAAATTTTGTCATTAAACCTTTTAAATTTTTCACACAGGGTAATAAATTTTATATCTACACATCGGCTGATGTTGTGCGTTCTTTCGTGTTACCAAGTCCTTATCGCATTGTGCTAGACATTGCACGTGGTAAGCTAGAATCAAATAAGATGATTGATTTACATACCAAATACTTCTCTAAAGCTTCGGTTAGCACACATAAAGATTTCTATCGTTTTGTGATTACACTTGATGGGCAATATAGCTATGATATCTCAAAAGAACGCGATCATTACATAATATCTTTGCAATAATGGCTTTAATGGCGCGAAATCTTGTTTTAATAGGCTTTATGGGAAGTGGGAAAAGCACCATTGGAGCGTATTTAGCACAAAATCTTGATAGATTATTACTTGATACGGATTTGATTTTACAAAGCACTTTTGGCTTGTCTATTAATGAGTTTTTTATACGATATGGCGAGGTAGAATTCCGCAAGCAAGAAGGTAAGCTTATAGAATGGCTAAGCACAAATGCTAAAGATGTGATAATAGCTACAGGTGGTGGAATGCCAATTTTTCATAATGTGCGCCAAATGGGTATGGTGGTGTTTTTATCACTTGAGTTTGAAGAAATTCTTATGCGCCTAGATTCTACCCAAATTGCTAAACGTCCATTATTTAAGGATAAGAATCAAGCCTATAAGCTATTTTTAGAGCGCAAAGAGTTTTATAAAAAAAGTGCTGATATTATCATTAATGCTAATCAAACAAAAGAACAAATTGTAAAAGAGATCTTTAGAATCTGAAATTTTCTATCGTTGTGAGCGTTTGAAAATACAAAATAATCCATAAAGATTTAAAAGCAAATCAAAGCAGATTCTAAAATCTAGACTTCAAGTGTAATTTAGATCCCTCGACTCTTTTAAATATTCATTAGCACTTATATTTGAGTGCTTGCAAAATGCCAAAATATCATAATAATAGATATTTTTATTTGATTGCTTAGTATAATCAAGTAGTAAAGCTAGATTTTGCTTGTCATTAGAATGTATCTTGCAAAGTAGATTCCCAAAATTATCAAATATTATAAGCTCTTCATACCCTAAATCTTGCAACATCTCAAACACGCTAATAGGATTCTCGCCTTGTTCTTCTAAGAAAAACTTATCCCATTCAAAAAATATAGCCGGATGATGTGTTTTTAGCGTATGTTTAGCAGAGTGTAGAATCTTAAAATCAAATCCATCTGTATCAATTTTAATAAAGTTTGGATTAAAGTTTTGCGAGGATATGATGCTATCTAGAGTGTTTAGATTCTTAATTTGGTTTTGTTCTTGACTGGATTCTAATTTGGCTATGAGTCTGCCACTACCATTGTGAAGATTTATACTATAAGAGCCAATCTCATTGCTTAAAAAAGTATTTATAATTTTATAGTGTGGTTGCTGCCCCCCCCCCCTCGCAATTTTCATAATTATAAGCCATATTTCTGGCAATTAAATTTGCATAACTCGCTTCACCTTCTATCATTAAGTAATTTGCCTCTTTGATATTTGTAAAAACTACCGTATCGCCAATGTTTGCGCCCACATCAACCATATTTAAAAACCCTTGCTTTTGTTTGATGTAGCTTGCTATTTTATGGAGTTGCATATCGAAGTTTGGATAAAGCTTTTGGTTATAAAATATGCTATGAGAAAAAGGCATACTAAGCTTAAAACCCCTAAAAGTAAGCGTAACAAGTGGGTCTGTAAATCTTAAGATAAAAGATCGACTCTTTAGAAAAACTTTAGTTAGAATCTTTGATTGTGTATGCAAAATAACTTTAGCGATGAAAGTAGCAAGAAAACGCATAAAACACCTTATTAAAATAAATTTGAGATGATATTTTACATTCATCATTTAGTAATCCAGCTTAAAATCTTCGCAAAATCGTTTTAAAATATCATCATACATATCAATGCGCCTATCACGCAAAAACGGCCATATACGCCTTACTTCTTCTGTGCGATTTAGATTGATTTCACACACTAGATTCTGCTCTTTTGTGTCAGCCTTTATTAAAATTTCGCCTTGCGCGCTACACACAAAGCTATTTCCCCAAAAATCAATTCCCTCACTAGCACCGCTAGAATCTGGCTCAAAGCCTACGCGATTAATTGCTACCACAGGAATGGCATTAGCTATAGCGTGCGCGCGCTGTATGGTTATCCACGCTTCTAATTGGCGTTGCTTCTCTTTAATATCATCGCTAGGATTCCAGCCTATCGCGGTTGGATAGATTAGAATATCAGCTCCTTTCAGTGCCATAATTCTTGCAGCTTCTGGGTACCACTGATCCCAGCATATCAGCACGCCAAGCTTGCCCACACTTGTAGAAATTGGCTTAAATCCTAAATCTCCGGGTGTGAAATAAAACTTCTCATAGAATCCCGGATCATCTGGAATATGCATTTTGCGGTATTTGCCAGCAATTGTTCCATCATTTTCAAAGACAATGGCTGTGTTGTGATAAAGTCCTTTTGTGCGCTTCTCAAATAAAGAAGTAACGATAACAATGCCATATTTTTTAGCAAGCGCGCCAAAAAAGGCTACATCTTTATCAAAACTCTCTCCATAATCAAAAAACTTCACATCCTCGCTTTGGCAGAAATACTCAAAAGAATGCAATTCTTGAAGCAAGATGATATCAGGATTCTGGGCAGAACATAAAGCATTTATTTGTGTAGAGATATAGTTAAGCGTTTGTGTGCGAGAACCTCTAAAGCTGTGTTGCAGGGCTGCAATTTTTAGCATTTATTCCTCGTATTCAGAATTTGGATCATAATAATCATCATCGTCATATTGGCTATTTTGCGTATATCCATCATCTTCCAATTCTTCTTCCCAATCTTCCATATCAGAATCAAACTCATCACTCAATTTTATTTCTTTTAACATTTTTTCTCCTTGTATGTTTGCTTTGTTTATTTGAATCTAGGTGTAATTCTAGCAGAATTATTAACACTTCAAGCGAGAATCAAAACTAATCAAGATTCTGGATATTAGATTTCGTTATTTTGGCATAACCTTTTTACGCTTGATGGCTGCTGTCTGCGGGAATGCAATGTCAAATATCTCATCTTCATTAAAATAGCTAAAACCATAAATTTCTTTGCGGTTTTTGTCATAGATTCTACCCTCGATCATTACATTATCCTTGTAGCAATGCTCAAAATGTAGTGTTTGATTTGGATAAAAGCCTTTTTGAATGGTTATGTTTTTAGTTTCTATCCAGATAATCTCGCTTTCAACGCGATTGTTTTTGTAGGTTTGGATTATGCTTTTGCCTGGGATTTTTTCACTTTTTGTATGCAAAATACCATTGTGATATGTCCATATAATGTGAGAATCTTTTGCGTATTGGAATCTTGATAGTATAAGTCCTTTTGGGCTGTAAGAAGTGCCTGTTGTGGATTGTGGTGTAATAATAATGTAGGATTCTATTTGGTTTTTTGTTGGATCGGAATGTTGGTAATATGTTTTTATAATTGTTTGATTGTTTTTTTGTTCCTTTTCAAAAGCCTTACCGCCATTGCGATAGATATAAAAAGATTCTGAATCAAGTACCAAAGAGTTAGTAAAAAAATCATCAAGAGGTTTTAGAGTATAAAATATTTCATATTGCCAATCTTTTGGTAATGATGCATTCTTGTTGTCAGAAAGATTATAGATAGCGTTCATTCTTTTGTCATTTTTATCGTAGATATAGTTTTTGTAAGGTTCTAATAGAACGCCATTTTTATATATTGCACTGGATATTAGTTTTTTTGTTGGATATTCATAAATTTTTTCCTCCCCATCTAGAAGCCCATTTTTATAGAATCTTTGGATTTTTAATACTTCGTTTTCTCCATAGGTTCTAGATTCTCCCTGTAAAAAGTCGTTCTCATATTCTTGCGCATAGACGAGTTTGTTATTTGAGAATCCTTGAAATAACCCGTGCTTTTTACCATTTTGATAAGTGGCTTTGAGTGTGAGTTCGCCATTTTTAGAATATTCTTGAGATTCTCCATTGAGCACATCATTAGAATAGGTTTTTAGTGCGATAAGAGTATTAGAGTTGTAGATTTTTGTTGGTCCGTGTTTTTTGCCGTTTTGATAGGATTCTTCAATGTAGAGATTGCCCTTATAAGTCTTCATTACACCATCAATCTGCCCTGATTTATAGGGAATTTCCCTTAAGAGCTGCCCTTTGTTGTAGGCTTTGCTTATACCTTCTAGAATCTTATTTTTAAAAGAGAGCGTGGCGCGCAAATTGTTCTGCGTATCATAAATATCAATGATTTGAAATCCATCCTTTTGCTTAGATTTTAGATAAATCTCTTCATTGCCATCCATTAGCTTATTGTTGCCGGTGATTTGTTGAAAGTAGATTTCTGGCTTGAGATGCTCGATATCGTAGTTTGGGCTTGGTTGTTGATGTGATTGAAGGGGTGATGAGGATTGCTTTGATTTGGACTGTATACTTGGCTTGGCTGTTGGGTTTGTATGTAAAATTTGCTTGGGGGTGCGTTGCACTCTTTGCTCTTTTATATGGGGTTGTGTGATTTGTGATACATCATCGATAAAGCAACCTGTAGCGATATAAGCGATAAAAACATAAAAACTAGTCCTAAAAATTTGTGACATACTTGCTCTTTGACTTTAGAATTTAGTTTATTGTATCAAAATTTTTATAATAATAGCAGATTCTCTTAAGCCCCCTTTAAGCAACACATCTGTATTATTTTGCTTCCTAAATTACATTTAGAATTTTCCCTAAATTGCGCTTCAAGCTAG
>CBCPND010000077.1:0-8034 GCA_965120395.1 uncultured Helicobacter sp. | reverse complement strand
TAACTTGAGATTCTAGAATCTAAAGAAACTAACTTAATACTTTTTTTAAACACAGTCTTTGTTTTTAGAGTTGGGTGTGTGATTGAGTAAGAGAAGGGTTAGGTTTTGTAAAAGGATTGATTTAGAATGGCAATTATTATTTAACCTTTAGATTGCTTGTGATAGAACATTGATAAGTAGCAAAACTAGATTTTATTGGGTTAGGATTAAGGCATTGATATTTTATTAGAATCTCTAATAAACCATAGGGCTTAATACGTTTTTGTGAGTGATTATAATGATGGGGAAATTTATTGACTGCATTTAAGAAAAATATTACTTGCTACAAAAAAGGTTGTAATCTACAATATCACGCTGTTATCGCGAACAAAGTAAGTAACACCTATTGAGTCAAATTTTTTAAAGATTGTTTTAGTAATGCCTGTAGTGGCAACTTAAAATTCTAGAATTTTACAGAATCCAAATCTGTTTCAGATTCTGAAATCAAAAATAAAATTCCAGCATTTGCAGTGGTGCTTTGGATGTTTTACGATTCTACGAAGAAGTTTATTTATGTGATGTTAGTATTTTAAAAATGTATTAATTGTAAAATTAGCATTCTAATATTTTGGGATGAGAAACATTGCTTTCAAGAAAAGCACGAGGGGAGTCTATTTGGAGTAAGTATCAAGTACTTTATGACAAATCGTTGATTTATCATAAAGCCAAATATCGGATTCTAGATTCTATCTTGATAAAATATAGCTTGCCATATCCACAATCCGATTCGCATACCCCCATTCATTATCATACCACGACATCACCTTAACCATATTCTCTAAGCTAAATGTCAAATCTTTAGCGATTATAGAGCTTCTAGAATCCCCGATAAAATCACTACTCACACCAAATTCACTATCCACGCCTAAAATCCCCTTTAGCACACCTTTAGATTCTGTAATAAAAAGATCATTGAGCGTTTTAGCATCGATACTTTTTTGTAGATACGCATTTAAATCAACCATCGAGACATCTGCCACAGGCACGCGCAAGCTGTGTCCGTGTATTTTATCCTTTAATGATGGCAGAACTTTATAAAGCGCTTTTGCTGCACCTGTGGATGTTGGGATGATGTTTAGCCCAGCAGCACGCGATCTGCGCTTATCGCTATGATGAGGCACATCAAGGAGATTCTGGTCATTTGTATAGCTATGAATCGTGCTTAAAGTCGCCCTTATAATCCCAAACTCTCGCTCTAAAATCATAGCAATTGGCGCTAGGCAATTTGTCGTGCAAGATGCATTAGAGATTATAGATTCTCCTTGATAACTTTGATGATTCACACCAAGCACGAAAGTTTTTGTCTCATCGATTGCAGGGGCTGAGATAATAACTTTTTTCACACCTTTTTTAAGATGATGGCTCACACTTGCAGAATCCAAAAATCTCCCACTAGATTCTATCACCACATCTGCATTTAATACGCCAAAGTCCAAATCACTAGGATCTCTATGCGCGAAAAATGGAATCCTTCGCTCAAGATTTAGGCTAGAATCCTTGATGACAAGATAATCTCCTTGCAGATAAATCTCTTGATCCAAACTGCCGTGCATAGAATCTTTCTTAAATAGATAGGCTAGATTCTCGTGATTTGCGATGTCATTTATACCTACAAGCTTAATATCTTTACGCTCTAAAATTACGCGTGCTATGCATCTGCCTAAACGCCCAAATCCATTAATCGCAACCCGCATACTCTCTCCTAAAAATGTAAGAATCCAATAATTTTTGACATTTTAACATTTAATATGATTTTAGATGCTTTATTCCATTCCAGAATTTACATTTACTTAATTATTTTTACAAGCAGATTATCTGCTATAAAACTTAATGGATCTTATCTAGATTTACACCCTCTTAAGTATTTTTTCTATACAATTGTCATTTATACGCCAAACAATAATCGAATCAAAGGCACATAATGCATTATAGTTTCTCAGATATTTTACTTCAATTGCAACAATTTTGGAAAAATCAAGGCTGCTTAATTTTACAGCCTTATGATATTCCGGCTGGTGCTGGGACTTTTCATCCAGCTACACTTTTGCGCTCTTTAGATTCTACGCCTTGGAGTGTAGCATATGTAGCTCCTTCAAGACGCCCTAGCGATGGTCGTTATGGCGATAACCCCAATCGACTCGGAAGCTACTATCAATTTCAAGTGCTTATAAAACCAAGCCCTGAAAATATCCAAGATCTCTATTTGCAATCCCTTGAAACATTAGGCATAGATTATAAAATCCACGATGTGCGCTTCATAGAAGATAACTGGGAATCTCCCACACTTGGGGCTTGGGGGCTTGGTTGGGAAGTTTGGCTTGATGGAATGGAAGTTACGCAATTCACATATTTTCAGCAAGTAGGCGGGGTGCTTTGTGATCCTGTGGCAGTAGAGATAACCTATGGTGTGGAACGATTGGCTATGTATATCCAAGAGGTAGAATCTATCTTTGATATTAAATGGAATGATTTGGGTGCGAGCTACGCAGATGTGCATTTGCAAAGCGAATACGAATTTTCAAAGTATAATTTTGAAATCGCTGATACTAAAATGCTTTTTGAAGCATTCACGATGGCACAAAATGAAGCTAAACGATGTTTGGAGGCAAATATTCCGCTTGTAGCGTATGATTATGTGATGCTTTCATCGCATTATTTTAATGTGCTAGACTCTAGGAAAGCTATCTCTGTAACTGAAAGGCAAAACTATATTTTAAAAATCCGCGAGCTTGCTAAGGGATGTGCCCTGCTTTACAAAGAGCAAGAAAATGAGCGAGTAAAACGCATCCAAAATGTGAAAAAATCTTAAGATTCTAAAATGGATAAAATGACAAACGATAAATACAAAGTGTGTGATATTTATGAGATTCTAGATAACATAAGCCCATTTGAGCTGCAAGAAAAATGGGATAATTCTGGGCTTAATCTTGGCGATATGAATCAAGATATAGATGAGATTTATCTCGCACTTGAAGCAGATATGCAAATTGCTAAAAATATTGCACCAAATTCTTTACTCATCACGCATCACCCACTTATCTTCTCGCCACTAAAAGAACTTAAAACTTCGCAATATCCGATAAATATCGCTCAAATTTTGCTTGCTAAAAATTGTGCGCTCATTAGTATGCACACAAACTTTGATTCTACGCATTTAAATTTGCATTTTGCTAAAAAAGTGCTTGGATTAAAAAATCTAGCACAAATTGGTATAGCGCAATACTGCGAGATTGAACCTAGCAGTATTTATGATTTGGCTATGCGCTTTAAGGAGATTCTAGGATTGCAATACATCCGATATACGCCGCTAGAATCCAAGATCCAACATTTGTATGTGGTCTGCGGGAGTGGGGCTAGCTTTCTATCATACATAGATTCTCCTCAAAGCTGCCTAATTAGCGGGGATGTCAAATATCACGACGCAATGAGTGCGCTTTCAATGGGAATTGGCTACATTGATGTAGAGCATTATACGAGCGAGCGAGAATTTGCAAAAATTTTAAAAAGTATTTTGCAAATTAAGAGCCTTAACGCTATAATATGCGATAATTTTTCACCATTTTCTTACTTATGAAGGATAATAATGAACAAGCACCTTAAACAACTCATCGCCATATCAGAGATTGATAAAGAAGCTAATGCACTAGAACCTAAAATCCAAGAAATCCGCAAAACTCTTGATGATCTTTTGTATTCCGCAGACCAGCTACAAGTCAAAATAACACAAATCAATAGATCTAAAAAAGATCTTCAAAGTGTAATTGCCAATCTTGAGAGCACCATCACTGAAAATACAAGCAAAATAGAAAACATCACTACTAAGCTCAAAGAGGCAAAATCAGATAGAGAGTCTAAAGCTTTAGCCATAGAAGAAGATTTGGCAAAAGAGCAAATCAAGCACGCCAACAACGAGATTGAGCGCACTCACAAAGAGATAGAAGCCCTAGATAATCAAGAAAAAGAAATCCAAGCTAACCTCCAAGAAATCCAAGCTAAAATCACACAAGTCCAAGCCTCTACAGACACGCAAATCGATGAGGTGCGCCAAAAACAAAACGAAATTTTCAAGCACAAAGAACGAGCCATTGCACAAATGGATCAAAAAATTATTGTCTTTTATGAGAAAATTCGCAAATGGGCAAAAGATACAAGTGTCGTCCCTATCAAAAAACAGGCTTGCGGAGGGTGCTTTATCCGTGTGAGTGATAGCTTTTATACAGAGATCTCCCAAAGCAACGATATTCTAACCTGCCCACATTGTGGCAGAATCTTGTATCTCGAAGATGCCTAATTTTTTTTATCTTATTTTATGCTGGCTTGTGTATCTCATAAGCCTGCCTATTTTGCTTCTCATACCCTTTAGGCAAAAGCATAAAACCTCGATTCCGGCGCGATTTTTTACACCTTTAGCGTTATTTTCAAAGCATAGATTCTGTGCAGATTTCAAGCCGACTTTGTGGTTTCACGCCTGTTCTTTTGGCGAAGTAAAATCACTTGAGCCAGTCTTAAAAAACATCTCAAATGAGTGCATTTTAATAAGCGTCATCACACAAACTGGCTTTATTCTTGCGAAAAGAACCTACGCCAATAATAAAAATATCCGCATACATTATCTTCCATTTGAGATTTTCTTGCCACTATATAAAAAGTGCTTTAGCGCGCTAAAAACACTTGTAGTCGTAGAAGCTGAGCTTTGGTTCGAGATTTTTTACATCGCTAAAAAAGTAGGAGCAAAAACAATACTTCTTAACGCGCGCATATCGAGTAAATCCTATCCTAAATATAAAAAATTTGGCTTTTTTTATCGCACGATTTTTGGGCGCATTGATATGGTATTCGCACAAACACAAGCAGATAAAGAACACCTTGTCACTCTTGGTGCGCAAAATGTCCAAGTATTTGGGAATCTAAAAACCCTCTCAATCCCAACCATAACAACATCCTATCCAAAGCCAAAAAAGCTTACAATAATTGGTGCTTCTACGCATAACACCGAAGAAGAGCTTATCTTAAAAGCCTTTTTGGAGCTTAAAAAAACGCAAGATTGTATTTTATTCCTAGCACCTCGTCATCCTGAGCGATTTAAAATTGTGGTGGATTCTCTTAAAAATGCCAAAATTAATTTTGATTCACTCACAAATGGCTTTAGAGATGATGTGGATGTGTTACTTATCGATAAGCTTATGGAGCTTAATAATTTTTATGCTATAAGTGATATTACTATTCTTGGCGGGAGTTTTATTAAAGCTGGCGGACACAATCCGCTAGAGCCTGTATTTTTTAAAAATAAACTTATTAGTGGAGAGCATATTTTTAACCAAACAGCCCTTTTTGAGAGTATTATAGGATATGTCTTAAGCACAAAAGAGAATCTAGCAACAATTCTACTCAATCACGCAAGTATCCCGCAAGCTACAATTAAACCTATAAATATAAACCTTCAAGAACTTATAGCCCAAATCACAAAGATATAAAATGGAGAAAGCTTACAAGCTTTTAAGTGCGCAGTATAACATCTCAAACAAAAAGGCAAAAACCCTTATTGATAAAGGTTTAGTAAGTGCAAATGGTAAAAAAATAACCATTGCTAGAGGCGAGCTTCCAGAATCTACGAAATTTAGCATAATAGAGCCTGTAAAGCCAGAAGTAATTTTTAAAGATAAAAATATCTTGTGCGTAAATAAGCCGGCATTTATTGAGAGCTATGATTTGGCTGAGCGCTATTTTAGCGAGTGGAGATTACTTCATAGGCTTGATAAAGAGACTAGTGGGGTTATTTTGCTTACAAAACAAGATAGCGACTTTACAAAAAAGGCAAAAGATGAGTTTAAACGCCAACGCGTTATAAAGCTTTATAATGCGCTTGTAGAAGGGATTGTAAGCGAGGAGCAAACTATTGATTTACCAATCTCAACGCACAAAAATAAAAGCGCAAAAAGCAAAATCGATCAAAGGCACGGCTTGCAAGCTATTAGCATCATCAAGCCCTTATCAATCATTGGTAAAAAAACGCTCCTTGATGTCGAGATAAAAACAGGGCGCACGCACCAAATCAGAATCCACCTCAAAGCTATAAATCATCCAATTATCGGCGATAGCCTATATGGCAGGATTCCAGCTAAGCGCCTTATGTTGCACGCAAGATATATAAAAATTTTTGATTATGAGTTTAGTGCACCCCTACCAAAAGAATTTCAAGTTTAGGGCTATCTTGCCTCACTAGAATCTAGTAATACAAAATCTAACAACATAGAATCTGATAGATTTGGCAATCACACTACCCATATCGCCTAAAAATCTGCTATGATATACCAAAAATTTTATGCTATATGCACCAAAAAATGCTTTTGCAGCTTAAAGGAACAATGTTTGGTAACGACTTTTATAATGCATAATACTTTTATTGTTCGCTGGGAGGGTAAAATTAAGACTTATGAGGATTTTCTAGAGTTTAAAGAAGGCTTAAAAAATGCACTAAAAGATTATCATAAATCCCTAAAATCTGGCACAGATTCTAGTCAAAACCCAAATCTAGAATCTAACATAGATTCTAACAAACTAGAGTCTCAAGAAAATATTAGTGATAACATAAAAATCGCGCTTATTGATACATTTCCTTGCAATACTTATGCACTTGGCTATTTACTAAAACTCAAGCGACGCGATGGTTATAATTTCCAAATTTCAACAGATAATTATAGGCTTTTTAGCCTGCTTGAATCCATCGGATTTGATCGATTATTTGACATTGTCATCGAGCAAGATCTATAGCAAGCATATGAAAATATCGCAACATAACATCAATAAAAAACTGGAGAGAATATGAGCCCTTGGAATGAAATCTATCAAAGATTAGACCCGATTGCTTTTAGTTTATTGGGCTTTCCTGTGCATTGGTATGGATTAGCGTATGTGTGTGCGTTATTGCTTGCATTTTTCATTGCTAAATTCATTATCAAGCACTATCCTAAAGCCTTTCCTATTTCTAATTCTATGTTGGATAGCTATTTTATATGGGCTGAGATTGGCGTGATTTTGGGTGCTCGCATCGGATACATCATTATTTATGATCCGATGCGGTTTTGGTATCTTGCGAATCCGTGGCAGATGTTTAATATCTTTGATTCCAATGGGAATTTTATAGGCATTAGGGGAATGAGTTATCACGGCGCAATTATTGGGTTTTTACTTGCTTCATTTTTATTTGTCAAAATCAAAAAGCAAAATCTTTTAATTTATCTTGATTTAGTGGCTCTAAGCGCACCTTTGGCGTATGTGTTTGGGCGCATTGGGAATTTCTTAAATCAAGAATTATATGGACGCGTAATCCCAGAATCTGACAGCTTTGGGCAAAGCATTGGAATCCTGGTTGATGGAGTTTTGCGCTATCCTAGCCAGCTTTTGGAGGCATTTTTAGAAGGTGTAGTTGTGTTTATAATCGTGCTTATTGTTGCTAAATTATCACAAATTAGAGGAATTCTAATTGCAACTTATGCTATAGGCTATGGATTTATGCGCTTTGTGGCAGAGTATTGGAGAGAGCCTGATGTACAAATGGGGCTGCTTTTTGGAGGATTTAGTATGGGGCAGATTCTATGCGGAGTGATGATTTTTACTGGAATAATAATGATTATAGCGCTAAAATCTAAAGGCTCACACAACAATGCATAAAACTCATACAAAAACTCCATTGCTAAAATCGTGGGCTTTTCTTATAATCGCGATTATCACTGAGGTTATGGCTTCTAGCTTTTTAAAGCTTGGGCACGAATATGACTTATCAATTATACTTTTTTCATATAGATTTGATATGACTTTTTGCATCACTTCGCTTTGTGTTTGCATTTCATATTATTTCATCGGATTAGCTGTGCTTAGAATCAATATAGGCATAGCATACGCAATGTGGGAGATTCTAGGCGTGATTTGTGTCGCGCTAATTGGAATCTTTTATTTTAAAGAAACCTTAAATACAATGCAGTATTGTGGTATCGC
>CBCPND010000076.1:0-3046 GCA_965120395.1 uncultured Helicobacter sp. | reverse complement strand
GGTGCTGCATTTAAACACTGAAGTAAGCCAAATAAGATAATACCTAAAGCAAGTATTTTTGATTTGATTGTCATTTAAACTCCTTGTTCTTGTAGCTAGAATCTAATTAGCTAAATCCTTCCTTGGTGATTTAGATATAGATGACTCTACTTTTAAATTCTTAAATTAGGATTGCCTGCTTTAAGATGAAACAGAATTCTAAGAAATGCCTTAAAACCGATTTCATAAGAGCAAAATCGTTTTTTTTGTTTTTAAAGGGATTTGGGGAAAATTAAGAGCGATGATGTCGATATCTTCATTAAGATGTGTATAAAAGTAACATAATAAATGTATAGAATGTGCGGATAAGGGGCGGTGCTATAAGGATTATCACGAAAGCTAGCTTTAAGGGCTTAATTAGGGCTTCATCACCTAAATGGCAGGCTTTAGTGAAATTTAAAGAGGAATTCTCTATAATACGAGTTTGGCATTAGTGGGGATGCGATAATTTCTATTGATAGGTTTTACAAGCTGCCACTAAGGCTAGAGAATACATATAATAATTTACAAGGTGTGATAATGAATAATTTTTCAAAATTTGGTTTTATCCTCGCGACTTTGGGGAGTTCGATCGGGCTAGGGCATATCTGGCGCTTTCCATATATGGCAGGGGAAAATGGAGGTGGGGCGTTTGTGGTGCTATTTTTAGTGATGAGCTTAACTATCGGCGTGGCTATGCTTATGGGTGAGATGCTCATAGGCAATAAGACAAGGAAAAATGTCTTTGATGCGTTTAAGGAGCTTGATCCTAACCCTAAAGGGTATTGGAAATATGCGGGCTTAACGCTTATTGGCGGTCCGATTGTTATGACATTTTATTCCATCGTGCTTGGATGGGTGGTGTATTATTTATTCGTAGTGAGTATGGATCTCCCGAGCGATACCCATAGTGCGAGCTTGGTTTTTGGACAACTTGTCGGACAGAATTTGCCCGCGCAAATCATATGTTTTAGCGTGATTATGGGGCTTAATGGGCTTATTATATCATTTGGGGTGAAGGATGGGATTGAGCGGTTAAATGTCGTTTTAATGCCATTATTATTTATCATTTTTGTCGGGCTCTTGATTTATGCGAGTTTTCAGCCTTCGTTTATGCAGGCGGTTGATTTTTTACTTGGCTTTCGCTATGAGGATCTTAGCTTTAGTGTGGTTGTCTCATCTATGGGGCAGATGTGCTTTTCTTTAAGTCTTGGGGTGGGCTCTATCATCGCGTATTCTGCGCAGGCTAATCCAAAGCAGAATCTATTAGAATCTGCGCTTTGGGTCGTGATTCCGGGCATTGTGATTTCGCTTGTGGCGGGGCTAATGATTTTTACCTTTGTGTTTAAATATGGCGTGGGCGTTACAGAGGGTGCGGGGCTTGCGTTTAATGCACTGCCAATTGTATTTGGTCAAATGGGGATGAGCGGGGTGATTGTCTCGGTGCTGTTTTTTGTAGGGCTTGCGTTCGCTGGGATTACTTCGAGTGTGTCATTGCTTGAGCCAAGCGTGATGTTTTTTACGCAAAAATACAATCAAAACCGCGTCAAAATCACTTGGCTGCTATCTGGGGTGATTTATATCATCGGGCTTTTGCTGATATTCTCGCTACATATGGATTATCAAAAGAGTTTAGGGGCGTTTGGCAAGAGTTTGTTCGAGTTGGTTGATGCCTCAAGCTCGGCTATTATTATGCCATTTGGGGCGTTTATCGGGGTGATTTTCGTAGGCTGGATTATCGGACGCGATAGAATCCAAAATATGGTCAAGGACTTTTTATCGGCTAAATCATTTGCGGTGTGGTTTTTTGTCATTCGCTATATTGCGCCATTGGTGGTTATTATCGCGTGGATTGGTGTGGGGTTAGAGCATTTTGGCTTGTTGCAGGTGTTGCAGGATAAACTGCTTGACTTTTTGAAGGTGTTGTGGAAGCTACTTGGTTAGGATAAGCTAAAAGGGAGTAAAATGCAGGATTTTGAAGGCAAAATTGAGAAAACGAAAGAGATATTAAAGCGCTTAAATGCGCAAGATCTAAGCCTAAAAGAAGGCTTAGAACTCTATAAAGAAGGCATAAAAGAACTTCAAGAAGCCCAAGACATACTTCAAAAAGCTAAACTAGAATATGAAGAAATCAAAGCAAGGGATATTGCGCTAAAGGATATTACACAATGAATATCACCATCTTACAGCAATCAAGCATAAAGCCACAAGATAAACCACTTCTGACACTTTGTGCCAAACTCCCTAAAAAATCGCTCGTCGTTATGGGTGAGTATGTGTTGAATCCGTTTTTTGAGAATCTAAGGGGTGTGCCAAAGGATAAAATCATCAAAGATTCCAAAGAGCAAATTGCCTTTTTAGAAAAGCTTGCTAAAAAGCATTCTATTAGCTTTATCGCGCCTGTTATTATGGGGGATTCTAAGGGATTGCTTAAGCAGATCGTCTTTATCAATGGTATAAAAAATAAGCAAGACGCACAAAAAACTGCGCCAAAAAATATGCCCATATTCTACACACAGCAAAGACTTATCGATTATCATCACTGGAATGAGCAAAAATTCTTTAGCAATCCTAAAGTGCGCGCTTTTAGAGAGCCTTTGATCTTTGATTATGATGGGATGTGTGTGGGTGTGATGTTTGGCTTTGAGGTGCATTTCGATGAGATTTGGCTTAAGATGCAAAAGGCGGGCGTGGATGTCGTGCTACTTCCTTGTGTAAATACCTTTGAGTCTAAAGAGAGGTGGCGAGAACTCTGCAAAATGAGGGCGTTTTTAAACGGATGTATGCTTGTGCGGGTAAATCGCGTGGGTGATAGTGTGGTTAATGGCGTGAAATGGGAGTTTTATGGTGATAGTTTAGTGGCAATGCCAAATGGCGAGGTGGTAGATTCTTTAGGGAATAAACAAGAGATTTTATCGCTAGATATTACGCGAGAGAGAATCGTCGAAATAGCTATGGAATGGGGCTTTCGTAGAAATTACAGATGTTAATACAACTTTAATATAACTTTAATATAACTTTAATATAA
>CBCPND010000075.1:0-10146 GCA_965120395.1 uncultured Helicobacter sp. | reverse complement strand
CACAGCCAGCAACGCAGGGTTATAATAAATAGCCCATTGTGAATTCTTAAGCGCAACTCCAGCTCCACCCATTCCAGCACTGATATTTCCCATTTGACCAAACTCAAGTGCATACACACTTCCAAGTAAGGCTAAAGATACAATTGTAATGTTTCTTGCTAATCTCATCAAGGCACTCCTTTTGGATTCTTATCATAGCAAATTGTAAAAAAAAAAAAATGAAATTTAGCTAAAAAGCTTGAATTTAATACAATTTATAAAGATATAAATTGCTATGATTCCAAAGATAAAATTATTTTATAAGGCACAAATGAAAAAAATAGCGATTATAGGCAGACCAAATGTAGGCAAATCCTCGCTTTTTAATCGATTAGCAAAAGAGCGCATAGCCATTACCTCTGACATAAAAGGCACCACAAGAGATACAAAAGAAACTACAGTCCTAATCTCTGGCAATGAAGTTATGATAATCGATACAGGCGGGATTGAGCGCACGAAAGATGAACTTTTCTCAAAAGTCGCTAAAAATGCGCTAAATTGCGCTAAACAATCTGATTTAGTGCTTTATCTCACCGATGGCAAGGAGATTCCAAACGATGAAGACAAAGCCTTAATCCACCAAATTAGCCAAATCGTGCCTTGCTTTGTGGTGGTTAATAAAATCGACAATGACGCACAAAAGGAGTTTGGTTATGCGTTTTATGGATTTGGCATAAAGGATGTATTTTTTATCTCTGTGCTTCATAATCGCGGGATAAGCATTCTTTTGGATTCTATTGCAAATGCGCTTTTTAGCCAGAATCTAAAGAGTGATGAAGAGGATTTATTAGAGAATCTAGAATCTATGCTGGAATCTAAAAATGCAAAATCTAGTTTGGATTCTAAAGATTTTACAGAATCTAGCGGGCGAGATTTTGAGATTCTAGAATCTAATGCCAAAGATTCCAATAATCTAGAATCCACAGAATCTAGTGTGGATAATGTTATTCACATCGGAATTATTGGGCGCGTAAATGTGGGTAAATCCTCGCTTTTAAATGCGCTTGTAGATAAAGAGCGGAGCATTGTAAGCGAAGTTGCTGGCACGACAATTGATCCTGTGGATGAGCAAATTTTATTAGGTGATTATGTTTTACATTTTGTCGATACGGCTGGAATCCGTCGCAGAGGCAAGATTGAAGGCATTGAAAAATTCGCCCTTGATCGCACGAACAAAGCCTTGCAAAAGGCTGATATTGCAATTTTGGTGTTAGATTCTAGTGAGGAGTTTTGCGAGCTTGATGAAAAGATCACTTCACTTATTCAAAAGCACCAGCTAGGCGTGATTGTCGTGTTTAACAAATGGGATATTAAGCGCGCGGATTTTAAGGGTATTAAGGCAGAATTTTTGCAAAGATTTAGGTTTTTAGAATGGGTGCCCTTCTTGACAATAAGCGCAAAAAACAAGCGCCACATAAGAGAGCTAAAGCAAAAGATTTTAGAAGTTTATAAAAATTATTCTTTTAGAATCCAAACTTCAAGGCTTAATGAAAGTATCACAAATGCTGTGCGATTACACCCAATTCCAAGTGATCGCGGCAAACTCGTAAAAATCTATTATGCCACACAATATGAGACAAAGCCCCCACAAATCGCCCTCATATCAAATAGAGCGCAAGCAATCCACTTTAGCTATAAGCGCTTTTTAGTTAATCAATTGCGCAAGGAATTTAATCTCTTTGGCACGCCAATCATTCTTGCAGCAAAATCCAAAACAGAATCAATCAAGGAGTAGTGATGCACTCACAAGTCACAAGAGGTGTCATAGCAATGTTCTTATCAGCTTTTAGCTTTTCGCTTATGAATGCTTGTGTGAAATTTTTAGAAAATCTCTCACCTATGGAGGTTATATTTTTTCGATCTGGGGTTATGGCTTTATTCGTGGCTGGATTTTGGCTTTATCGCCCCCCAAAATTCAAAAACAAAAAAAAGGGTGGCTGGTGGATACTGACATTTAGGGCAATTACTGGTGGATTAAGTATGCTCGCACTTTTTTATAATATCTCAACCATCCCGCTTGGGACTGCCTCAGCGTTCTCACAAACTATGCCTATTTATGCGATTATCTTCTCTGCTGTTTTTCTTAGAGAGCACATTAGATTCACTACAATTTTAGCTTGCATTTTAGGCTTTATAGGTGTTATTTGCATATGCGATCCTAGCACTGATACTTTGGGGGCGGACAACATCGCTGCAGGGATTATAGGAGGGGTGATGATGGCATTTGCCTTTGTGAGCTTAAAGGGGCTTAAAGATTATTTTGATGAATCTGTGATTATTATGGTGTTTGGAGTAACGATGACACTTATTAGCGGGATTTTGATGTTTGTAGAGATCCCTACTCTCTCGGGTTTTAGCATTCCTTCATCAAAAGATTGGCTTGGGATTCTAGCACTTGGAGCATTGGGTACAGTCGGGCAGATTCTAGTCACACGCGCATATATGCTCGCACCTGCTGGGCTTATATCTTCAATTGATTACACTAGAATCTTATGGGGCGTGCTATTTGGTATGATGCTTGGGGATTCTTTGCCTAATCTTATAACTGCAAGCGGAATTGTTTTAATTATACTTTCTGGGACGATTATTGCATTGCCTGTATTTTTAAGGGATTATAAACAATTTATTAAAAGGAGTAAAAATGCTATTTAGCCCTACGATGATCCTCCCAATGTGCTTACTTTTTGTGATAATCTCAAGCTTAGTATTATATGCCATTACACGTTTGATTCTAGGCAGACAAACAAAAATCGATAACACATTCTGGGAGCATCAAGCTTTAGCAAAATCTAAAATAATATGGCTCAATATGCTGTTCTTTTTTATGCTGATTTTACTTTTTATCACGACTTTTGTCCTGTCTTATATTGTATTATCCCTTGTGCAATACGAATTCTACTCGAGTTATAAGCCACTAGATTTTTTAAACAGAACTAACAAAAGTCTAGAATTTAACTACAAAAATTATATAGCTTATTTTTATATATCATTCTTTTGTGCAATTGCTCTTATTGCAATCGTGCTTGTGGCGTATGTATTTAAATCTTTCTCTTTGCGCAATCACAGCATTGATAAGCTAGCCTCAATGCTTCAAGCTAAAGAGATAGATCCACTCAAAGTGCAACCAAGACAAGAGAGGATGCTACTTGAAGTGATACAAGAGATGACTATCGCTTCAAATATGCCTATGCCAAGGGTTTTTGTGATGTATGATGAAGATGGGATAAATGCGATGTGTAGTGGAGAGAGATTTGGCAAAAGTGATGAGAGGATTGCTATTTTTGTCACAAAAGGTGCGCTAACACATTTTAATCGTGAGGAACTTCAAGGCGTTATAGGACACGAATTCTCCCACGCATTCCATAAAGATGTCGCACTTAATCTTAAGATCTTTTCTCTTGTTTTTGGACTAAATTGCGTGATGATGGTTGGGCAAATAATGATTAGAGCCGCAACTAAAGGAAGGATGAGGAGTAACGATAGTAAAAAATCTGGGCAAGCATTGTTTTTTATAGTATTAGTATTTTTGGTGCTTGGATTTGTAGGGAGTGTTTTTGCTAAAATCATACAAGCTGCAATCTCGCGCCAAAAGGAATTCTTAGCTGATGCCTCAAGCGTGCAATACACAAGAAATCCAAATGGCATAAAACAAGCCTTATATAAACTTCTAATACTTCAACAAGAAAATCAAGAATCTATAAGTAAAATTGACAATATAAAAGCCCAAAATTGTGCGCATATGTTTTTCTTAGAAGGGTTTAAGGGCATCTTTAGCACACATCCGCCACTTGAGAAGCGCATACAGCACATTGATATAATGGGTTAATGAGCCTTGCTTTTTGTGATTTGCCTCATTATCTGTGAAAAACCCTTTAGATTCTACAATAATTGGCGATTATTAGTGTAAATTAATGTCAGAAAAACTAGGAAAGTAAGATGATTGAATGGATGCAACGACATAAAAAATGGCTTGTTATTACAATTTGGATAAGTGCTATTGCTTTTATCGCTGCTGGGATGGTCGGCTGGGGGCAGTATGATTTCTCATTGAGCAAGGATTCTGTAGCAAAAGTAGGGCAAATCCAAATCTCTAGGGCTGAATTTGCTATGGCTTATCAGCAAGTTTTTGAAGCAAAAAAAGCAGAACAAAATAACTTCGATGAAGCCCAAGCAAAAGAAATCGGACTAGAATCTCAGGTGCTAAATAGCCTTATAGCGCGGGCTTTGCTTAGAAACTATGCACTTGATTTGGGAATGAGAGTAACTGATAAAGAGGTCGCAGCAGAGATTCAATCAGAACGTTATAAAGCATTTCAAAAAGATAATGTCTTTGATAAAAGTCTTTATGATAGTTTTTTGCAAAATCAAGGCATAAATTCATCATTTTTTGAAGAAACTATCAGGGATGATTTGCTTATGCGAAAAATACTCTCTTTGCTCTTGCCAAGTTTTGAGCCAACAAGCCTTGAATACGATACTTTTGCAACTGTTTTTGGAATCTATGATACTATTGATTTAGAAGTGATCTCTGGCAATAGCATCTACATCAACCCTAAAGAAGATGAGCTTAAGGCATTTTGGGAAAATATCAAGCAAAATTACAAAACACCTGTGAGCTATAAAGTTATCACAATCCTCACAAAAGCAAGCGAGCAGCAAGTCAGTAATGATGAGTTACAAGAATACTACAATACAAATCAATCACAATATATAGACGAACAAGGCAATATCGCGCCTTTAGATTCTATAAAACCACAAGTCATAGCAGATCTGCAAAACAAAAAGGCTAAAGATCAGTCTTTGAAAGATTTTATCCAATTCAAAAAAGAAATCCCAACAAATGCCAAAGAAATCACTATCACGCAAGATTCTAACGAATATACACAAGAGATTCTAGAAGCTTTGCAAAATACGCCTGTGGGAAATGTAGTAAAAAAACCTATGCCTTTGGGAGATGATTATATATCGCTTAAATTGCTTGAGAAGCAAAATTCGCGAGATATGGAATTTGAAGAAGCAAAACCATTCATCACACAAGAATACAAAAATAAACAACTCCAAGTCGAGCTTGCCAAAGTGGCAGAATCTAGGCTTAGCACTTTTAGAGGACAATCTATCAAAGACATCAGTATTAGCCCAGAAGGTATGGCAAAGATTGGGAATCTTGACCCATATACTTCACAGATATTATTACGCACAATCTTTAAGAGTGCAAAAACCACAAATTATGCTATAATAGGCGATAATGCGTTTTTATTTAGAATAACGAGTCAATCAATTAAACCATTTAAACAAGCTCAATTTTTAAGCGACCTTATAGGACAGCAAAGAGCTATGCTATTTGAGCGACTTGTTATGGAATTTTTACAAAAACAATACAAAATAACAAAATACATTTAGCTTGGGAGGCACGCTTGACACAGACGATTCTAGGTATCGACATAGGCTCAAACAAGATTTGTGCCGTAATTGCTGATGTTAGAGATGATGTGCCACACATTGTTGGAATGGGCAATCAACATTCTAATGGAATCAAAAAAGGGCTAATCGTCAATATCGATCTAGCAAGTAGAGCAATCAAGGCTGCTATTGCTGATGCGAAGCGCACTGCAGGAGTAGAAAATCTCAACAAAGCCATCGTATCGCTATCTGGGGCTTATACAAAAAGCATTAATAGCTCTGGAATCTATAATGTCACTGAAAATGAAATCGGAATCAAAGAGATAGGCAAAGCCTTGGGAAATGCGGTGTATAATGCCTCTGTCCCTCAAGAATTTGATATTATCCATGTTTTGCCTTTTAAATTTAAGCTTGATAATCAAGATTGCATCGAAGATCCTAGAGGAATGACTGGACATAGACTTGAAGTGTTTGTGCATATCGTTACAGCACAGCATTCAAGCTTAGAGAATCTTAAAAAGACTATTCATCTTGCTGGTGTTGAAATTGAAAATATCGTCCTTTCATCTTATGCCTCTTCTATCACGGTTCTAAGCGATGATGAAAAAGAATTGGGCGTAGCTTGCATTGACATTGGGGCTAGCACTTGTGAGATTATGATCCACGATGGAAATGCGATGTGTTACAATAGTTTTTTAGGCGTTGGGTCGCATCATATCACAAGCGATTTGGCTATGGCTTTAAATACCAAAATCCCGGCTGCTGAAGAGATTAAAATTACTTTTGGAAACCTACAGACTCCACAATCAGATGATGAAAGGATAGAAGTGCCTTCTGTGGGGGTTGATGACACTAAACATTTTGTCTATGTCAATCACGCTAAAGATGTCATTCGTGCAAGGATCGTAGAGACATTTGGAATCCTTGCAGAATACTTAAATCAAAGTGGCTTAAAAGATAGGCTTGGAGCGGGGGTTGTCCTAACTGGTGGAATGATGAATATGGATGGGATTAGGGATTTAGCAGTTGCTTTATTCCGGCAGATTCCAACACGCATTTCAAGACCTATAGAAATGCCCGGACTCTTTGATGAGCTCCGTAATCCAGCATTTTCAGCTGTATTAGGACTTATCTGGTATGGCGCAGGGAAACACGCAAATTATGAGCGTGATTCTAATGGTAATATACGTTACAAAGAAGCAAAGACCCCTAATGAGATTCCGATTCATACATTAAATAGAGAATATAAAACCATTATGAGCTCTGATTTAAGTGACCTCAAAGAAGCATTACTAAACCAAGAGAGTTTTCCACCTAAAAAGTCTAGCTATAGCGGTGGATCTATCTTTGATAAGGTTGGTAAATTTCTAAGCGATTTTGCGAAAAAACTATTTTAAGAAAGGATGAGCAATGGCAACACAAAATACATTTGATATTCAAGAAATAAAAACAATTAAAGGTGCGAAGATTACCGTAATTGGCGTTGGTGGAGGCGGAACTAATACTATCACACATCTTATCAATACAGGTGCGCATAAGGATGTAAAGCTTGTCGTAGCTAACACAGACATCCAGCACCTTGAGAAATCTCCTGCACCTTTTAAGGTTCAGCTTGGCGCAAAAATAACAAATGGTCTTGGTGCGGGTATGAAGCCAGAAGTTGGCAAAGAAGCCGCACAAGAGAGTGCAAGCGAAATAAAGCATATACTAGAAGGTTCTGAAATTGTAATCATTGCTGCTGGGCTTGGCGGAGGCACAGGCACAGGAGCTGCACCGATTATCGCCAAAATCGCTAAAGAAGTCAATGCTGTAACCATCTCTATTGTTACAAAGCCTTTTAAATTTGAAGGCTCAAAACGTATGCGATTTGCTACAAATGGTCTTAAAGAGCTAAAAGAAGCGAGTGATTCTATCATTGTTATCCCGAATGACAAGCTACTATCCATAGGGAATAAGCAAACCAGTATAAGAGATAGCTTTGAGAAAGTTGATGATGTGTTATGTCGTGCTGCAAATGGTATCACAAGTGTAATTTTGAATGAAGGTTATATGAATGTAGATTTTGCGGATTTTGAAACTATAATGGGCTATAAAGGATTGGCACTAATGGGAATTGGTGAAGCAAATGGCGAAAACTCTTGTCTAAACGCCTTGCGAAGTGCAATAGAATCTCCTTTACTTGATAATATATCAATAAATGGGGCAAAAGGCATTATTGTTAATTTTGAATGCAATCCAGAATATGCTTTGTTACAAATAGAAGAGGCTATGAGTTTTATTGAGCAAGCGGCAGATGAGGATGCTGATATTATCAAAGGAATAAGATTTATCGATACTATGTCACAAGATGCGATAAGAGCCACAATAATCGCTACTGGCTTTGAAAAAGATGTTATCGAGGGTGTGCCTCCAATCATCGATACTAAAGCACAAGAAAGTCAAGATACAGACCTAATGGCTTTAGAAACAGCAAGACGTGTAAGTGGTGGGGATTTAGAGATAGATTTAGAAACACCAAGCTACCTTAGAAACAAGCAGGATTAGTAAGCTTTAAATGCAAGAGCATATACGCAATTTCTCTATAATCGCTCACATTGATCATGGCAAATCAACTCTTGCTGATAGACTCATTCAAGAGTGTGGGGCAATAAGTGAGCGCGAAATGACAAGCCAAGTTATGGATACAATGGATATAGAAAAAGAGCGTGGAATCACCATTAAAGCGCAATCCGTGCGACTAACTTATCCTTATAAAAACCAAACTTACATTCTTAATCTTATCGATACTCCCGGGCACGTAGATTTTAGCTATGAGGTTTCGCGCTCTTTGAGTTCGTGCGAAGGGGCATTGCTAGTAGTTGATGCCTCACAAGGCGTAGAAGCACAGACCATCGCAAATGTCTATATCGCGCTTGATAACAATCTTGAGATTCTGCCTGTGATCAATAAAATCGATCTCCCTGCTGCAGATCCGCAAAAAGTTATGCAAGATATTGAACAAACAATTGGCATAGACTGCCAAGAAGCCCTGCAAGTCAGTGCAAAAAATGGCATTGGAATCAAAGATCTTATAGAATCCATAATCACTAAAATCCCTCCGCCAAATGGCGATGAAAACGCGCCGACAAAGGCTTTAATTTATGATTCGTGGTTTGATAATTATTTAGGCGCACTAGCGCTCATTCGCCTAAAAGAGGGCAAAATCTTTGTCGGGCAAGAAGTGCTTATAATGAGCACTGGCAAAAAATATGAGATTCTAGGATTATATTATCCAAATCCGCTGCATAAGATTCCAACGCAAAAAATAGAATGTGGCGAGATTGGCATTATTTCTTTAGGGTTAAAATCCCTTACAGATATTGCCGTGGGCGATACAATCACAGATTCCAGCACACCTACACAAAAACCAATAGAAGGTTTTATGCCTGCAAAGCCATTTGTGTTTGCTGGAATCTATCCAATTGACACAGATAAATTTGAAGAACTACGTGATGCACTAAATAAGCTAAAACTCAATGATTCTGCCTTAAGCTTTGAGCCTGAGACATCAGTGGCTTTGGGATTTGGATTCCGTGTTGGGTTTTTGGGACTTTTGCATATGGAGGTTGTCAAAGAGCGCTTGGAACGAGAGTTTGGACTAAATCTTATAGCAACTGCGCCAACGGTTGTGTATGAGGTGCATTGCACTGATGGCTCGATCGTTTTAGTGCAAAACCCAAGCCAACTCCCAGAAACTCAAAAAATCGCCTACATCAAAGAACCATATGTGCGAGCACACATCATTACGCCAAGCGAGTTTTTGGGCAATATAATCACACTTTTAAGCAATCGACGCGGAATCCAAGAAAAAATGGAATACATAACTCAAGAGCGCGTTATGCTTGAATATGCCCTGCCGAGCAATGAGATCGTGATGGATTTTTATGATAAGTTAAAATCCTGCACTAAAGGCTATGCAAGCTTTGATTATGAGCCTATAGAATCTAAGGAAGGCGATTTGGTTAAGCTTGATGTGCGCGTGGCTGGCGAGATCGTCGATGCGCTATCAATAATTGTCGATAGAGCTAAAAGCTATGAGAAAGGTCGAGCATTGGTAGAATCTATGAAAAATCTTATCCCTAGACAGCTTTTTGAAGTGGCGATTCAAGCAAGTGTAGGCTCTAAAATCATCGCACGCGAGACGATTAAATCAATGGGGAAAAATGTCACAGCAAAATGCTATGGGGGTGATATCACAAGAAAACGCAAACTGCTTGAAAAGCAAAAGGAGGGCAAAAAGAGAATGAAAGCCATAGGCAAGGTTGAGCTTCCACAGGAAGCTTTCTTGGCTGTTTTAAAGATGGATTAGCTTTCTTTATCAGATCTGCGGTGGCTGGAGTTTTCTCTTCCAAAATGCCCCAAAAATCAATGCCACACACACTCCAAGCATTATATATACAAACAATGGTATAGATGCGCCCTCTCCTGTCGCATAAGAATGCTTACCACTCAAATAGAAATTAACCCCAAAATACGTCATTAACACTGAATAAAAAGCCACTACACTAAAAACCGCAAAAATATAAGGGGTATTTAACTTAGCAATAAAACGTAAATGCAATGCAATCGCATAAACGACAATACAAATAAGAGACCATGTCTCTTTAGGATCCCACCCCCAATATCGTCCCCAAGATTCATTTGCCCAAACACCACCTAAAAAATTAC
>CBCPND010000074.1:0-5883 GCA_965120395.1 uncultured Helicobacter sp. | reverse complement strand
TAATTGCCTTTTATCTGTGTTTTTAATGGGGATATTATAGCAAATTTAAATCGAAAAATCAATATTTAATGAAAACAGAGCCAAATTAAAATATGATTTAGCCATAAGTCCTTCCTAATCTTGCTATAATTTTTATAAATTTTCAAATATTTATTATATAGGGGTTATATGAGATTCTTTATTAAAGGTATTCAAAATAGAAAACAAATCCATATCCAAATCAATGCTGCTTCAATCTCACAAGCGCGTCAAAAAGCAAAATCTAGTAACATAACAATAATAGATATCAAAGAGCAATTTAGCCCGCTTTTAAAAAAGCCAAAAACCCTTGAATTCTCTCAAGATCTCCACCAAATCGCTATTATGCTAGAATCTAACTTGCAAATTAAAGACATATTAGAGAGTTTAAGATTCTCAAGTTCTAGCGCATTTTTACGCAAAATGTATAGTGAGATTCTAGCAAGCTTAAATAAAGGTGCCACATTTAGCGAAGCTTTAAGTGTTTATAAGAAAATCTTTAGTCCAATGGGATTAGCCCTTATAGATTCTGGGATTAAAAGCGGCAAATTAGCGCAAATTTTTAATACATTAGCAAGTCATTTTGAAGCTTTAGCGATACTAAAATCTAAATTCTTAAAAGTGCTTTTTTATCCGATTTTTGTCATTATTAGCGTATGTGTAGCGTTTTTATTTATCGCGTGGTTTGTGATTCCGCAGTTTTATGAGCTGTTTGCATCATTTGATAAAGCTTTGCCTCTTAGCACGCAAAGTCTTATTTTTATATCTGATATGCTTCAAAATTATGGTGTGTATATTCTGCTTGGTATCGCGATTGTTGCCTTAATCATTATTAGAGGCTATCACCAAAGTAAGAATATTTTTAGATTCTGCCATAATGTTATTTTGCACCTGCCTATTATCTCAAAACTTGTGATTTATAAGGATTTTTGGGCGTATTTTTTGTCATTTTTTTATTTGTATCAATCAGGGCTTGATTTTAGCACGACTTTAAACATCGCCTCTTTAAGTATTTCAAATCCAATTTTAAAACAAGAAACCAAAAAGATAGAATCCTTAGTCAAAAAGGGCAAGAATCTAAATGACGCATTTAATGATAGGCTATTTTTTGATCTTAATGTTAAAAACTTCATCGCCACAGCACAAAAATCAAGCGAGCTTGAAAAAATGCTCAAACTTTGCGTCAAGCATTATGAATATTTGTATGAAAGCTCCATAAATAAAACCCTGCTTTACATCGAACCAATGGCTACAATTTTAATGGCATTACTTGTGGGATGGCTTGCGTTTGGGATATTTTTGCCGATTTGGGAGTTAGGAGGAGTTGGACTTGGATAAAGTTTTAAAACCAAACAAGCAAAAGCCACATAAGCCAAAAATCGCAATTTCTATCGGCGATATTAATGGCGTGGGGTTAGAGATTATTCTGCGCGAACATAAGTTTATAAAAAGCCTTTGTGAGCCTATATATTGCGCACATAAAGAGCTTTTTATAAATGCTGCTAGAATCTTGCATCTTAAACTAGATGATTCTATGAAATTTTCACCTCCGGAATCTGAGATTCCACAAATAAACATCGCTAAAATCTCTAAAAAAAGTGGAATCTATAGTTTTAAAAGTTTCTTACAAGCTATAAAGCTTGTAGATTCTAAAAAAGCTAAAGCCATTGTTACACTTCCTATCCATAAAGCTGCTTGGAAGAAGGCAAACATCCCTTTTGCAGGACACACTCAAGTGCTATCAAAGCATTATAAAAAACAAGCCATTATGGTGCTTGGCAATGAGAAAATGCTTGTAGGGCTTTATAGTGATCACACTCCACTAAATGATGTAAGCAAGCTCATCACTACAAAAAAATATACAAAATTCTTGCTACGACTTCATAGCGGGCTTAAGTTTGAAAGCGCGCTTGTTTTAGGATTTAATCCGCATTGCGGGGATAATGGAGCAATTGGTGGGAGTGAGGATAAAAAAATTGCTAAAGCCATAGAATGCGCTAATTCAAAGCTAAATAAAAAGATTTTCATTGGACCAGTCCCGCCAGATACAGCCTTTATTCCAAGCTTGCGTAAGAAGTTTAAGGTTTTTATCGCACCTTATCACGACATAGGATTGTGTGCGCTTAAGGCACTTTATTTTGACTCGAGTGTAAATATCAGCCTTAATATTCCAATCATTCGCACTTCTGTCGATCACGGCGTAGCTTTTGACATTGCTTATCAAGGAAAATGCAGCACACAAAGCTATAAAAATGCCATCTCTATGGCTTTGCATTTAATCATAGATTCTAAGAAATTATTGATAAAATCACAGACCCCTAAAGGATCATAATGCTAAAAAATCATAACAGAAAAACCACATTGCAAAACAACCCAAACCTAACACCAAAATCCATTCAAATTGTCGAGAAAATCCTAAGCAAAAATGACAAAAAAGCCCTAGAACTGCGCGAGCAATACAAAAAGGACAATCTTTATGTAATAAACCTTATGTCTTCGCCCGGAAGTGGCAAGACGACACTTTTAGAGAATCTGGCATTATGTGATGGTTTTTCTTTTGCCGTCATAGAGGGAGATTTACAAACAAATCGTGATGCACAAAGGCTTGAGAACAAAGGAATCAAAGCTTATCAAATAACCACAGGAGAAGCTTGTCACCTTGAAGCAGCGATGGTTGAAGATGGCTATAAGGCTTTGAAAAATCAAGGTGCGCTAGAAAATGTGCAGTTTTTATGTATTGAAAATGTCGGGAATCTAGTATGTCCTGCAAGTTATAATTTGGGCGCAGATTTAAATATAGTGCTACTTTCTGTGCCTGAAGGAGATGATAAGATTCTCAAATATCCTACGATGTTTTTATGCGCGGATGCGGTGGTAATTAGTAAAAGTGATTTAATGGAACATTTTGATTTTAAGCTTACACAAATTCAAAGTGATCTATATAAGCTCAAGCCTAAAATACCGATTTTTCTTATTAGTCAAAAAGATCAAAAAAGTATAGAAACACTTAAAAATTTTATTGTAGAATCTAGGCAAAAAGGCTATCATTCTACGCATACATTTTAGGAGATTTTATGTGTTTAGCTATTCCTTCAAAAGTGATTTCAATTGATACTCAAAAAAATACCGCCACCATCGAGACGCTTGGCGTGAGTCGAGAAGCAAGCCTTGATTTGATGCAAGATGAAGTTAAAGTGGGCGAGTATGTGCTACTTCACATTGGTTATGTGATAAGTAAGATCGATACGCAATCCGCGCTAGAATCTATAAAGCTCTATGAGCAAATCATTCAAGATATGGATGATGAATATATCGATGAGGATTATAAATGAAAAAAATTATAGTGCTTTTTGCACTTTGCTTTGGGATATTGTGTGCTGATGAGATTGAGGGAGTTTATCTTACACATATTGGTGAGAGTGGCAGGCAGAGTGTGGTTGAGTTTTTTGAGAAAAATAATAAAATCTATGCTTATGGATTTGCAAATGTCGATGGAAGTGCACCTAAAAAGGATTCTAAAAATCCAAATCCACGCCTGAGAGACCGAGTTGATAAGGGGAGTGTGTTTATCTATGGGTTGAAAAAAGACAAAAATGGCGTATATTCTGGAGGTAGAGCTTATAACTATGATGATGGTAAAACCTATTTTCTTAAAATCACGCGCAAAAGTAATGGCATACTCATTTTATACGCAAGTATAGATTTTATGGGATTTGTCGGGCAGAGTTTTATTTGGACGCCCCTCACAAAAGAGCAGCAAGAGTATTATGAAAGCCAAAAGCCAGATTTTAAGGTCGTGCTAGAATCTTTTGAGGGCTTACCTAAGGTGTATAAATGAGCTCACAAATAAACGCGCATTTATTGCTTGAGGGTTTTAGGCAGAAAGATGTGATTATTGCGCTTTCAAAGCAGATTCTATCTTTAGCTAAGAATCTAAAAAGTCCGCTTAAAATTATGGAAGTTTGTGGAGGGCATACTCATACACTTATGCGCTATGGGCTGTTATCTTTACTTCCTAAGAATGTCGAGTTTATCCACGGACCAGGCTGCCCTGTGTGCATAATGCCAAAATCTAAAATCAATCAAGCCTATGACATCGCTATGCAAAAGGATGTGATTTTAGTTACACTTGGCGATATGCTAAAAGTCCCCGGTAGTAATGGAAGTCTTCAAGATGCGAGATCAAAAGGTGCGGATGTGAGGTTTGTGTATTCGCCAATGCAGATTCTACAAATCGCAAAAGACAATCCACACAAAAACATCGTGTATTTTGCCATTGGCTTTGAGACGACAACGCCAATGAGCGCGGCACTTTTAGCGCGTGTGATAGAATCTGGAGTAAAAAATGTCTTTTTTCACATCAATCACGTGCTTGTGCCTCCGCCACTTGAAGCGATTCTATCTAGCAAGGATTCTAAAATCAACGCTTTAATCGCACCTTCTCACGTAAGCGTGATAACAGGCTCAAAGATCTATAAGCCACTGCTTGAGAAATACCAAATTCCAATTGTGGTTTCTGGATTTGAACCTGTAGATATGATGCAAAGCCTTGTGATGCTTGTAACTCAAGCTATAAATAACCAGCCAAAGCTTGAAGTCCAATACGCGCGCGCAGTGAGCGAAGAAGGAAATCTAAAAGCTCAAGAGCTAATAAAGCAATATTTTGAGCTAGATTCTAGCTTTGAGTGGCGCGGACTTGGAGGGATTCCTAAATCTTCGCTAAAGCTAAAAAATGAGTATAGTCAATATGATGCACAAATTAAATTTAAAGAGATTCTAAAAACCGAGCCAATTAGCGATAATAAGGCGTGTCGCTGTGGAGATATTTTACGCGGGGTTTGTAAGCCGTTTGATTGCAAAGTATTTGGCAAATCTTGCACGCCAAGTCATCCGCTAGGAAGCTGTATGGTAAGCTCTGAGGGTGCTTGCGCAGCATATTATAAGTATGGCATTGTTGGTTGAACTATCAAATCCTTAAGATTAACAAGTTTTATACTTAATAATCTTTCTTATATTCTAAATTGCTTGTTTGGCTTGCAGATTCTAGATTCTGAAGGATTTTTGACTTGGCTTTGGGGTAGGCTTTAAGGAGATTGCAAAGTTCAATCGCAAATAATCCTTCGCCCGCTTCTATTGAGTGTTTCTCCCATAGATTTGGGCTTTCAAAAGTGGCAATGGCTGATTGCTTTGGATGACCAAGTGCGTTTGTTGCTAACACTTTTTGTGTATCTTTTAAGATTCCCATAATATAAAACCACAAATCATCATTATGCGGGGCAATCTCTAAAAATTTCTCCATATTAAAAACCTCTCTATCAAGGCACTCTGGCGGGTATAAAACCCCAGCTACGCCTAGAGGCAAAAGACATAAATTTGGGATATTCTGCTCTTTTAGCGGTGTTTCATCGGCTTTATAAAAAGTCATTGTATCATTCTCTAAAGGCGCACTTGAAGGCATACTAGCCCAGTGAGCGTGAATACACAAAGGATAGTTTTTATAAGATTCTATCAAAAGCGACACACAGGATTTATCATAGATCTGATCATCATCAATGGTGATAATAATCTCATCTTGATATTCTTTAAGCGCGTGAATGAGCTTTTTAGCGGATTTATAATTAGGTCCTACAAAGTGAATGCGTATCAAGCCTAGAGTTTGGAAAATCTTAAGGATAAAGGGGAGTGATTTTGCGCCTTGAGGGAATTCTTCTAAGCTTAAGAAAAGCGCTATTACATCAGCTTTATAATCTTGCTTGAGTAAAGAATATAGCGTGTGATGGACATAGCGGATTCTGGCAGGAAAGGAAGTAAGGCTTAAGATTACGCGCGGTTGGTTTAGGCTACTGGATTTATTAGATTCTTGAG
>CBCPND010000073.1:0-3095 GCA_965120395.1 uncultured Helicobacter sp. | reverse complement strand
TGCCATTAAAGTAGAGGAGCTTAAAGGACGCTAAATTTTTGCTTGTAGTAATACTCCCTGTTAGATAGATATCTTTTGCGGTGAATGAAGCGGTATAGCTAGTTGTACTAGTTATACTAGTTCTAAAATTAAAAGTATGCTCACTACTCGCTTCTTTTGTATTGTTCCCAAAGATTAAAGTGCCATTTGTGTAGCTGGTAGAGATATTTTTTGTAGACCCCCAACTATATTTATTCTCCCCGCTTAGCACATAGTAAGTCTCATTATCTGTGCTTGATAGGCTTCCTCCACTTTGGACATTGCTTGTGATATCTGTATCCCCAAAAGCTACTTGCGGATAAAGCAACACACTTAAAATAACAGCTATAAAAAATCTTTTATTTTTTAATAGCATTATTTAGATCTCCTTAATACCTTAATGACTATAGATTCTACATAGCATAGTGATATTAAATTACGATATGGAATTTTAGTATTTTTTATTCAATAATGATAAAAAATGTGAGAAAATATGCAAATTTATAGATTTTTGCACCTAGATTCTCAATGCCTCAAAGAGCGTGCAGGCGTCATCGAGGCATAACTAGAATACTTAAGTTTGGCTAACTTTGTGTGAGTGATAATTCTTGCATTATAATCACCAAGGTCAGCCTTGCTAGGCTATGAGAATCTAGCTATAAAATATTAAGCACAAAGTTAATGCTATGCTGAAAACCTTGGATAGAGAATCTATTTTGCGGAAAGATGCTTAAACGATAGAGAATCTCACCATTTATGGGAAACCACTTAAAGAGCGCAATCCCAGCTTCAATATATCCGCCATTTGCATTGCCAAAAGTATTATGCGTTATCGCAGCCCCACCCCCGATGACAAAAGAAAAAGGTGTAGGGTAGCCATCATCTTTGTTTTCGCAATCTTTGTGTGTTTGGATAGCGCCACTCCATTTGTGATAGGGATTAGGAAATGGATGAATGTAAAAAGAAGCACCTATGAAGTGGTTTTGCTGCTTAAATGCCCCAGAATCTAGAAATAAATATTTAATTCTCCAGCCAAAATCCACCTCCCGCTCATCATCAGTGTGCGCATAACTCATCCCTAGACTCACTCCAGCCCCACCGCCGATTCTATTATTTTTAGGACTTGAGAAATCCACGCTCATAGCGGCTTGAAGTGAGATAAGTTGCATAATATTTCCACCCCAGATTTTTTGAAGCTCAGAATAAGATTGACAAACAGGAATGGCTTTAGACAATGAGACAAACAGTATTAAAAGGTATAAAATCTGCATAAAAATTCCAAAATTTTTACCCTAATTATATTAGAGATTCTCTCAATATTTTTTTAAGCTACATAAAACTTCGTGAAAGTCTATTGATTTTAGAGATGTGCTTAATTTGATTAAATATCTCTTTTGTGGGCAAGTATTGCTTGGATTTATTTGATTAGTGGTGTCGCGCAAATTAGAATCTAAAATATCAATATCGGCAAAATCCCATTTAGATTTTGGAACATCAATTGCTTTTTTGCATTCAAATTGAGCATAAAGGATGCAAATGAGCTTCAAGATAAATACAAATATTGCAGCTTTAACAGCCCACACAACAGGTGTCCAGACAAATCGTGAGATTGCCTCATCCCTTGAGAAATTAAGCTCTGGGCTAAGGCTTAATAGAGCAGCAGATGATGCTTCAGGTATGGCTATCGCTGATAGTTTAAGAAGTCAGAGTGAGAGTTTGGGTCAGGCTGTGAGAAACGCAAATGACGCAATAGGTATGATTCAAATTGCCGATAAGGCAATGGATGAGCAACTCAAGATTCTAGACACTATTAAAACAAAAGCCATTCAAGCAGCCCAAGATGGACAATCTCTAGAATCTAGACGTGCCCTGCAAGCCGATATCCAAAGGCTTCTTGAAGAACTTGATAATATCGCAAATACAACAAGCTTTAACGGACAGCAAATGCTCTCGGGTGCATTTTCAAATAAAGAATTCCAAATCGGTGCATATTCAAACACTACAGTCAAGACTTCTATAGGTCCTACAAGCTCTGATAAAATAGGGCACGTGCGTATGGAGTCATCATCAATTACACATAAATCTATGCTTGCTTCTAGTGGTGGAAAAAATCTTAAAGAAGTTGGCATTAATTTTAGACAGGTAGATGGTGTAAATAGCTTTCAACTTGAAACTGTGAAAATATCTACTTCTGCTAATACTGGTATTGGACATTTAAGTGAGATCATTAATAAATTTAGTGATACATTAGGAATCCGCTCATCTTATAATGTTATGGCGACAAGTTCTATACCAATAATGTCAGGAACAGTGCGAGAACTTGTCATTAATGGCACGACGATTGGAACAGTTAATGATGTACGTAAAATGGACTCTGATGGGCGCTTAATAAATGCGATAAATAGTGTTAAAGAGCGTACAGGTGTGTATGCGTATTTAGACATTACAGGCAGACTTAATCTCTCCTCACCTGATGGACGCGCGATCTCAATCCATGCTGTAGGAGAGGCTTCTCAGGTATTTGGTGGGGGAGATTTCAATGGAATATCAGGATATAATCATGCTATTGTTGGAAGATTAACTCTAATCAGGACTGATGCAAGAGATGTGCTTGTAAGTGGGATTAATTATAGTCATATTGGTTTTCATTCATCACAAGGAATCGCAGAATATACGGCAAACTTGCGTGAGTTGCGTGGAGTATTTGGGGTAAATATTGCAAGTGCATATGGAGCAAATGCAAACACTGCGCAAGCTGAGCTTAATTGGAAGGGTATAGGTGCTGGTGTGACAAGCCTTAAAGGTGCGATGCTTGTTATGGATATGGTAGATTCTGCTAGAATCCAGCTTGATAAAGTGCGCGCAGATATCGGGTCAGTGCAAATGCAGCTAGTTTCTACAATTAACAATGTCTCTGTAACTCAAGTGAATGTCAAAGCAGCTGAGAGTCAGATTCGAGATGTGGATTTTGCAGCAGAATCTGCTAATTTCTCAAAATACAATATTCTTGCTCAAAGTGGGAGTTTTGCGATGGCACAGGCTAATGCAGTGCAACAAAATGTATTACGATTGCTTCA
>CBCPND010000072.1:0-3081 GCA_965120395.1 uncultured Helicobacter sp. | reverse complement strand
CAAGAATAACACTTCCTAAAATTTTAGCTTTCATATCTGTCCTTTGTATCAAAATAGAGACATCGCTCATAACTACTATATCGACAAAGAGTCATTAACTTTGATTAACACTACAGACCATATACTAAGGCTTTCAATTTACTCGAGACTAACTCCTCGCAATGAAACAAGATCCACTGCGTGAGGTAGGGCTGTTATGCACGCATTAGGGCGATTACTTTAGCCGCTGCCATAATGTATTGAGCTCGCTTGATAAATGTTCGAGCTCTGAGATTCTACACTGCATTTCAAGGTATTTACGTTCTTTATCGGCTTCATCTTTAGAATCTAGTATCCCTTGTAGATCCCCTTGGACTTGCGCTAAATCACCCTCTACTCGTTTGCTTACCTCTTTGACTTTTTTTTGTATCTCTCCGTTGATTTGATTCCATTGCTCTATCACATAGTTTTCGAGCCTATCAAAGATTTTTTGTGTTTCATCACAGATGAATTCTTTTGTTTTATTTTTACGCACTCTTGCATCTTTCCCTTTTAGTATTTTCACAAGTTTATCATTATCCCTGCTTATACTTGAGGTAACATTGCCAAAATATAATTCTATGTTTTGTTTGGCTACTTTAACTCTGGATTCTAACCAATCCATTCCCACATCTCCTAGAAGGCTATTGTCCCCATCTTGTATATTTTCTTTTACCAAATCAAAAAGTTTAGAAAACATCTCACTAATGGCTTTACTAACTCCTCCAAATTCTTTTATAAGTCTTTCTTTGTATCGATTAAGATCACTATCAATTCTTTTCATTTGCTCAAAATTATCCTCATCATATTGTTCTTTAGCGACATCATCAGCTACTTCCTCTGTAGAATCTGCAAAAAAACCTTTGATCTTCTCAACTGCCCAGTCTACTATTTTTCCTGCATTCTCTACTATTACCCTTATTATTTTCCCGCCTATTGTCTCCTTTCCTATTAACCCCGATACGCCCATCCTATTCTCCTTTCTTTCTTTTTTCTTTGGAATTAAAGTGTTCATCACTTTTATTTTTAGTTTAATAATTCTCGAGCTGCTTTTAACAACTTTTCTCTTGCTGGACTCAAGATGTTATTTTTAATGCTATCCATCTTTGTCTTTATCGCTTTTTCTGATTCTTTGCTAAGGCTATCTATAATCTCGCTAATTTTTTTAATACCTTTTATATATTCCGCAGCTTCTTGCTCTAGTTCGCTCATCTTTTGTTCTATCTCTTTGGCATCTTTTTTAGCGTCTTCATATGTCTCTGCAAGGGACTTTTGCTTCTCTTTTAAAAAGTCCTCTGTGGGCTCTTTTATTTTGTTATATCCAAGTTTGATTTCCTCTCTTATGGCATTTTGGGCATCTGCTTCGATTTTTTCTTTTATGGCATTATAGAGGGTATTGACATTAGAGAAGTCTTGTAACTCCTTGAGGTCTTTATCATCAAGTGAGGTAAAAAGTTTTTTAACATTACTTATAAGTGACTTTGACTCTTCGCCAAAAATCTTATCATAAGCGCCTTTAAGGTCTTTTACTTCCTTTTCGTTTGTGGATTCTTCCTTGAATTTATCACAAAGTCTAGCAACATAAGCTGAGATACCTAAAATATTGGTATTTGCTAATTCTTTATTATATTTTGTCTTGCTAGCGTATTCATCACTTGTGTGATCGATCCATAGCTTTTTATGCGCTTCCCACTCATTGATTGGGTCATTTAATCTATCTATCTTTGTGCCTGCGATAAAGACCTTATGAGGCTTGCCATTAGTGTTATCAAACACTTTTTGTATGATATCAAGCTCGCTTCCTCTCATCGCTTCAGAATTTACACAAACTATGGTTGCTATGGATTTATCAATGTATTCTTTTGTGGCTTTTACGCGGTATTTGACAGGATCATCAAGCCCGGGAGTATCTACTAAAATGATATTCTTTGAAAAAGGAAAGCCTCTTAGCCCTATCTCGACTTCTTTGACAAAAAACTGCGCGCGTCCTTGCGATGATATATACTCTTGAATCTCTTGTATGAGGTCATTTAATGGAAGTTCCTTTTTAATGGGGGCTTTGTCTATGTGGGTTAATTCTAGCTCTTGTGCATTAAGCTCGCTGTATAGACCTGATTTTTCTATATCTTTTTTGACTTCTTTCCAGTCCTCCTTATCGTAAAACACCACTTTGAAGTAGTCTGTATCTGCGTAGCGGAATTTCGTAATGGTAGAAGTCTCTGGCTTAGAATTCATCGGTGCTACATCTTGCTTTAAAAGAGTGTTTATAAGGGTTGATTTCCCTGCTTTTACCGCACCTATAATAGCTAGGTGTAGCACAATCTCTCTATCTAAAAACTCATCAATCTCTGCTATGGAGCCCTTTAGGATTTCCTCATTGCCTTGTTCTAAACTTTCATTTTTATAGTATTCTAAAAGATTTCTACAATGCAAACTTGCGGCAAAATAGCCTTGCAAATCATTTGGGATATCTGATCTTTTAACACATTCTTTTTCTTTTAGATTCTGCAGACCCTTAATAAACTTATCTATTTTTGCTTCTAGCTCTTTGGCGAAGTCTTTATTTTGTGGAAAATTTACTGCTAAATCACTCATTGCTATCCTTTATTTAATTTGGGTTATATCAAATGCAAGCATACAAAAAAAAAAAAATAAATCAAGGATAAAAGTCTTTTGTTTTGATTAGAAGGGCGGTATAAATGCTGTGCGCTATGCTCGCTCATTTGCTTATTGCGTGCGAACTGGGGGCTAATCTAGGTATAATTGCCTTAAAGAGTCAGAATCCAAATTTAGGCAACGCACCGCAAAATACGGTGCTAAAGCCTAAAATCTCAAATTTGTTTTATAGTGCGCAAATTAGAATCTTATTTAAGCGCGCACTAAAATCTTTCGCATTCTCCATACTTCCAGATTCTAGTAAATTTGCACAATCAAACAAAATATGTGCTATTTCTTTAATTTTGGCAGAATCTGCGCTTTTTAGCTTCTCAAAGATTTGATGGGTTACATTGATTTGGATTGTTTTTTTAGATTTTGGTGGCTCTTGTCCCATTTGACGCATAA
>CBCPND010000071.1:0-8317 GCA_965120395.1 uncultured Helicobacter sp. | reverse complement strand
AGAATCTAGCCAAAAACAAAATATAAAATCTAAAAACTTTGATATGGTGCAACCAAATTCATCAAGCAAAGATTTAAAGCCGGATATTGTGTTTTTTGGTATGCGTTTTAATCCACCAACTTGGAAACGCATAAGTCCTCCTGTGATTACTCAGCCACTTTACAATGAACAGATTTTGTATGAAGTTTTCGCCCATTGTGCCACACCTCCGTGGCACATATGGGCGAAGCTTTACAAAGCTTCGCACATTGCGCGTGTGCGCGAATTGATCGCGGCACATATGGGCGAGCGTAAATTAGTAATGGCAGAGGATGTGCTAAAAAGCTTTTATATATGCGCACTGGCAACAAAAAGCATAGGCATTAAAGATAAGCTTTATATCTATTGTGATACAAAAAGCTCCATAACAAGAAAAATTGACCCGCACACCCGCGATAAAAAGATCCAAGATATTCAAAATGTAATCTATGAGCTACAAAACCTATCAAGCATTCCAGAAATCGCCACACACAAGCACTTTGCAATCACGCAACAAAAGGCTATAAATATCCTAAAAAGTGTTATTGCGCTTGAATATCGCTATGATGAGCCTCTAATTTCTAATGGGGGGGGGGCATATGCAGCCTAATGCCTCCATATCTCATAGCTTGCGTGCGATCACTCAAACACCACTTCAAGCTAAAAACCATTATCCGCGCACTCGCATTCATACTAACCCTAGGCAAGATCAAAATCTAACCAAAACATCTCAAGAATCTAACACAACCCCATTTAAACCACAAAACAAACTAAAGCTTCTTCACCTTGCTTCAGATTCTTATCGTGGCGGGGCTGAGAGCGTGTTTCGTAACACCATCGAACAGACATTAACACTTACAAATTATGAAATCTTCGTGGCAAGCTGTGATACATTAGAGACCTTGCCAAAGGGCATAGATTCTAGCCATTTTTTAGCCCTTGATGATTGGAGCGATTATTCTAAGCCCATAGGCGCATTCAAATATATTTTTAATGTTAAAAATTACAAAATCTTAAAAGATTTTTTATTTAAGGTGCGCCCAGATGTGATACACACGCAGAATTATCTCTCACGCTTAAGTCCTAGCGTGCTTTTCGCGCTGCGCACATATAAGGCTAGATTCCAGCAGACTAGGCTTGTCTTTACGCAGCATAATTTTGGACCCTGCCCAAATGGAGGGCTTTATAATTACTCTAAAAAGGCTATTTGTGAGGATTGTATCAGTAAATCTAAACTGCGTATTATGTGGAAAAATTGTGATAGACGAGGTAGAATATATTCTATACTAAAAGCCATAAGATCACTTTTTAATCGTGGGATTTTTATGGATGAAAAAGATGCCTTTGATAGAATCTTGTGTGTGGGAGAATTTCAGCGACAAAAACACATACAAGATGGCTTTAATCCGAAAAAAACGCAAATCTTACAAAATCCTATTGAAATGAAATTCTATAACCCTGATGTAAAATTAGAAGATAAGCAAGATTTAATTGTGTTTTTTGGAAGGCTTTCACCCGAAAAAAATGTCTCTTTACTCATAAAAGCCTTTGCCAAACTCATACAAGACCCCAAATTTGCATCCTATCAATTATGTATTATCGGTGATGGCGATGATAGGGTGCATTGCGAGAATCTAGCTCATTCATTGATGTCAAATACACAAAATATTTCGCATTATAAGTTTCTAGGCAAGCTTGCTCCATTAGAAATTGCAGAGATTCTAAAAAACGCAAAACTTTCAGTTATGCCTTCTTTGTGGTATGAGACATTCGGACTTGTAATATTAGAATCCATAATTGCAGGAGTCGTGCCAATAACTTCAAATCTCGGTGCTCTCAAAGAAACAGTGAAACAATTCTGCGGTTATACTTTCAAATTCGACGAGAAAATATTGCCTCTTGATGATAAAAATATCTCAAATCTTAAGATAGTTATTGCATCCACTTTGCAATCTTATGATGACATTTGGCATACTTTCATTGCCAAAAGAGATGAGATCCTAAAAAATATCAACAATGGAGATTATCTAAAAAAACTTATAAAAGTTTATAACGCTTCTAATGGGGGGGGGGGTAGTGATAATTGATTTGTTACTTATCCTTGCTTTGCTTTACCGAAAGTATCCCATTATTTTTTTAGATTCTCAATCTCCTGCAAACATTAAGCATATCTTAAAATATACAAAATTTTGCATTATGCCAACCAAATGTTACGAGACTTTTGGACTCACTATCGCAGAATCTACATTAGGCGGTGCAATCCCTTTGGCTAGCGGGATTGGCGCATATAAAGATACAATAGAGCAATTTTGTGGATATACATTTGATTTTGCTTACAATGAGGATAAAAAAGGTGCATTATGGCAAGAAAATGTCTTTGATAAAAATGTAGAAAATCTAACAAGCAGGCTTATAGAACTACTAGATAATTATCCTAGAATCTGGCAGCAGTTTGAGCCAAAACGAAACTTGATTATACAAAATCTACTCCACCAAAATTATTTACAAAAGCTTACAGGCATATATTCTAACAAAGACTTGGAATCTTAAATGCAGATGCAAGGATTTTCTAAAGTTTAATTTGCAAAAACTAAAATAGAATCTCTATTCTATTTTTTACTTAGATTCTACTCCCATTTTTCCATAGCCTGTTTCACAACCTCAATCACACAATCCATCCCACCAGCTAGAGAAAAAAGCCAGTATTTATGATGATAAAGCCACTCCACTTGCTTAGATTTTAGTTCTTCATCATTAGCCGTATAAGCCACAAGCACTTTAGCGATATCTAGCTCTTGATGAAAAATGTATGATTGAATCGCATCAAAAAAATAGTTATAAAATTTCCTGTCATTAAGGAGATTTTTAACTTTATCTATACGATCGCTTAGCCTATCTAGCTTCTTAAAATTGATTTTATTTAGCTTATTATTTGTATTTAACTTCTCTATATTCTCAAGCTCTTTAGCCAAATCCAAAAACAGCTTCTCAATTTTCTGCTTTTCTCTTGTGCCGTATTTAATTATATCAAGACAGATTCTTTTTGCTTTAGCTATGTTTTTATCGCTTTGTTTTTTGGTTGGTGGGGTTAGCTTGATTTGACTCTTTTTGTGAGAAGTATCTATAAGGGCTATTGCTTCGCTAAATGGCATTTCTTTTGTGCCTGATATTCTAGCACCTCCTTGAGTTGAGTTAATCACCTCCATACCTGTGCGCGTATTAGCAATATCCTTTTCAAAAAACATCAAAAATAGCTTCCAAACTTTCGTGCTCTCTACTTCACCACCACCGCCATATTTAGTGACAAAGACTTTATCTTTAGTGGGTTTAATCTCATTTTCTCCATATATCGCTTCTTTAGAATGTGAAGTCCCGTCCTCGCCAAATGCCAGATCCTGCCCGATAAAAATGCATCGCTTAAATTTGCAATACACCGCCAATTCATATGCCATATTTGCCGCACTCATCCCCACTCCAATATACCCATAATCGTGGAATCCAAACATACTTGTATAGCCAAAAGGGCGTAGGCTGTATTGAAGTGTGCCTTTTTTAATGGCGTTTTTTAGCTTTTTATCGACGATGGAAGTTAGCGCAAATATCACGCCTTCTTGGGCTTTAAGTGGTGTGTCGGTGTAGAATCTAGCTGTGGCTTCTACACGCTCAAGGCTAAAAACCACATCAGGCTTAATATTATGCTTATGCAGAATCGGAAAACTCGCATCAATACAAAATAAAGTCGCATATGGAGCGATTTGCTTTAAAAGTGGGAGCTGTTTATAGAGGCTTGGACCCGTAGAGACTATAATCACGCTATCACGCCCTTGAAGCACATCAATAAGATTTGTCAAATCTGGCGAATGTAAGACATCAGGTAGATTTTGGATGTGATTAGAAATACCAATTATGGAATCTTTAGCATCGTTCCCTACACTTACGACAAGATGTTCAATAGCCTTGATAAAAGCCTTGTTAATGCGTAAAATATCCTCGCTATAGTGCTCATAATATGAGTTTGTCATAATTAAATCATAGGTTTTCACAAAGATTCTAGCACGCTTTTTGGTGTTAAAAAGCGTATCAATCGCCATATAATCGATATTTTTTGTATGTAAAATTGTAAGTTTGCCCTCTTTTATCTCGCTTGAAAAATCAAGCAAATTAAGCACGATAAAAATAATCTCTAATTCTGGCTCAAAAACGACAATCCGCTCACGTTGCGGATTTAATAAAAGGCGGATCAAAACCCCATTACCAAGTCCATAAAGATATAAAAATGGATAATAAGTATAGCTTAAGAATTCATCATTTTTTCGCATCACTTCATCAATTGGCTTTGTCTTGTATAACGCTTCTTGTCGTGCCTTATCAATGATATTAAAACTTGCCACATCATTATTACCTAAAAATACTTCATATTTTTGGTTTGGTGTAAAACTTCTAAGCACATTACATAGAGATAAATCTACGCTTTGAAGGGCATTTAGATTGGTTTGAAAAATATCGGCTTCCATTTAATGCCCTAACAAAGCAATAATCTAAACCTTAAAGAAATCAATATCTGTTTTAAGCTTTTTAGAAATGCCCTCAAGATCACTAATCGCACCAGATGTTTTTTGCATAGATTCCATCGTGTCTTTTGCAAGTTTAACCATTTCATCCATTTTGGATTCAATGCTTTTGATACCCTCTTTTTGCTGCACAGATGAAGCACTCACATCTTTAGCCTTAAGGAGGGAATCTGTTGCTTGAGTCTTAATCTCATCTAGAATCTGTGAAGTTTGTGTTGCTAATTCCATACTTTTTTGCGCTTCTGGGACAACTTGAGTCATTGATTGTGCAACAGTTTGGACTTCTTCTTGGATTTGGCTTATCATCGCTGAGATTTGTGAAGTTACATCTGTAGTGCGTTCTGCAAGCTTTCTTACCTCATCAGCCACGACCGCAAAGCCTCTTCCGTGCTCACCTGCACGTGCTGCTTCAATGGCAGCATTAAGTGCGAGGAGATTAGTTTGATCTGCAATCTCTGCAATGAGATTCGCACTATTGCCTACTTCTTCTGATTGTTTTTCTAGCTGTAGAATCTGATTTGTTGATTGGATGACCATTTGCGTAACACCATCGATTGCTTTGGTCGTATTTACCATAGCTTCTTGCCCTTTTTTAGAAAGATCTAGCGTTTTTTCTGAGTTTTCCTCTGTTTGTATGGCAATTGAAGCAACATCTACAATATTATTAGCGATATGGCGGATTTGATCGGCTGATTGTTTTGCGGAATCACTTTGTAAAATTGAAGCTTTTTGCGAGATATCAGAGACATTTGCCAAAAGTTCAGTATTATTAGAAATATCACGCGCAGAGACAAAAATCTCTTTAATAATATTTTTAAGTCTTTCTTGCATATTAGAGATATCATCAAGCATACTATCTTTTTTATCACATATAATGGGCTCGTGCAGATTCCCGCTTGCGATGCGTTTAACACTTTTTGATGCGAGGTTTGGCTCACCTCCAAGGATTTTTGTGAGATAAGTTATTGTAAATAACGCTATACAAACTCCAAGAACAACAGAAACAACAAGTATAACAATAAAAGCAATCCTAAATGTGTGTGTTACACTACTTACAATAGGTGCGATACTTTGATTTTTCTGTTCTTCAAGGTTAATAAATTCATTTATTGTATCAAGCCACTTCTCAAATATAGGGCGAATTTTGTATAGATCCTTTAGTGCCATTGTGTTATTGTCAGATTTTTTATGCTCAATAATATTCTGGATAATAGGCAATGCGATTTTATTGATGTCATCAATTCGAGAGAGAATCTCTTGTTCTTGAGAATCTAGCCCATTAGGCACGCTCTCAAAAGTAGATTCCATACGCTCTCTTGCTTGGGCATAATCATCTTCTAGTTTCTTAATATTCTTAATAACTGCATTCAAACTAGACTCATCACCACTATTATAAAGCACTACATCCCTAATAGCAATAGATCGATCATGGACACTTCCTCTAAAATCAATAGCAATACGCTGTTTTACAGAATTGATATCATTGATTTGCTCCAAGCAAGACTCTATAAAACCTGCCTTCATAATTGCAAAAATAGATAGCAATAAAATAATCAACACAAATGTACCATAGCCAATTCCTAAAATAACAAAAACACTCACAGGCTTTTTCTGATTCATAACTCACTCCTTAAATAATGCCTCAAAAGTTTTTATCATCTTCCTTAGCTTTGAATATCGGACTATGTCAAACATAATTTAATACCTAAAGTATTTTACTAATAGCGAAAATGCTCCATTGCAACTTTTTTAAGGCTCGGATTACGCAATAATTGCGTGAGTGAAAAAGTCGCTATCACCTTTTTACCTAAAAAGTCTAACACCACACCTTTATGAGTAGAATCTAGCCCCAAAAGTGTCTCCAAAGCCATATCGCCAAAAATAATAATCTTATCTGCTTGATGATGCTTGATTTGCTCAATAATATATGGCTTGCAAACTTGTATTTCTTCTTTTGTTGGTGGCACGCTTCCGCATTTTACTAAAGATAGAATACTAAAGATAGATTGTTTAAAGACATTGCTAGCGATGTTTGTAAGCATTTGCGCGCCTCTAGAATCAAACAAAACATCTTTATTATTGATACGATCCCCCATAGGCGCTTCTACGATAAATATTATCTTAGATTCTGGCTTAATATAGCCTAACGTAGGTTTAGCAACCTTACTACGTTGGCATAAATGGCAATGACGCATAACGTCATTGATTTGTGTAGAGAAATACCTAACCTGAGGATGTTTAGATTCTGGTTGCACAAAGCGCACCCCACACATTTGTTGCACATAGAGATTATAAAGCTCACTAACATCCTCTTGCATTTATTTTGTTTGACGTATGCTATACATATGCGGATTAAGCATATTCTCGAGCTTGAAAATATCATCGAGCTGTTCTTTAGTCAGAAGTTTGCGCTCTAATGCTAAATCATATACAGACTTGCCACTCTGCAAAGCCTCTTTGGCAATTGATGCAGAGTTTTCATAACCAATATATGGATTTAGCGCAGTAACAATGCCAATAGAGTTAAAAACAAAATCTCTACATACTTTTTCATTAGCTGTGATTCCATCGATACATTTATGCACCAAAGTCTCCATAGCTTTCATTAGAATCTGGATAGAGTTAAATAACCCATACGCAATAACCGGCTCAAAAACATTAAGCTGTAATTGCCCACCTTCTGCTGCCATAGTAACTGTAATGTCATTTCCAATCACGCTAAAGCATACTTGATTAACCACCTCAGGTATAACTGGATTTACCTTCCCAGGCATAATGGAGCTTCCAGGCTGCATTTTAGGCAAGTTAATCTCATTTAACCCAGCCCTAGGACCAGAGCTTAAAAGCCGCAAATCATTACAGATTTTAGAGAGCTTCACAGCCACTCTTTTTAATACGCCACTAATTTGCACATAACCGCCTGTGCCTTGAGTCGCTTCGATAAGATCATCTGCTATAAAAAATGGTCCTTTTGTAACTTCTTGAAGTTTTTTCTCTACGATGGCACTATAATCTGGATGTGAGTTTATCCCTGTCCCAATAGCTGTCCCACCTAAATTGATAACACCAATTAAATTTCTCGCATCAAGCACGCGTTCAATATCAACCTGCACCATAGAGGCATATGCTCCAAATTCTTGCCCTAAAGTCATTGGGACTGCATCTTGTAACTGTGTACGTCCCATTTTTAAGACATTCTTAAAGTCTTGTGATTTTTTAATGAAGCTTTTTTTGAGCATTTCCATTGATTCGCTCAACATACCTAAAAGCTCATATAGTGCTACTCGCAAAGCTGTAGGATAGGCATCATTTGTGGATTGTGAAAGATTGACATGATCGTTTGGATGGCAGTATTGATACTCGCCTTTTTTATGTCCCATAATCTCTAATGCTACATTTGCTATCACTTCATTTGCATTCATATTAGTGCTTGTCCCTGCTCCACCTTGGATCATATCTACCACAAACTGATCGTGATACTCCCCATTAATAATTTTATCACAAGCCTTAATAATAGCTTCTTTGATACCAGAATCTAAAAGTCCAAGCTCATAATTTGCCAAAGCAGCGGCTTTTTTAACTTGAGCTAAAGCAACAATAAAAACCGGGAAATCGCTTAATCTCTGCCCTGTAATATCAAAATTTTCTTTTGCCCTAAAGGTTTGTATTCCATAATACACGCTATCATCAATCTCTAGCTCACCGATAAAATCGTGCTCTTTTCGTGT
>CBCPND010000070.1:0-11188 GCA_965120395.1 uncultured Helicobacter sp. | reverse complement strand
TTATGAAAACCGCCATTTTCAAATTTTTGAGAATCTAAATTAGTTTGTGTGCTAGATTCTACGCCTAGCAATTCCTCAGCGAAAACTCTAGGTTCTATGTCTTTATAATGCCACTCCCTATACATCGTATAGTAGTTTGTGTTAAGATGTTTATTTAGCTTCTTCATTGCTTGTTTAAAGGTTTTAGAATCAGCTAAGAAAGCATCTTTATCAGGCACAAGCACCACTCCTCCGCCATCGTGATTAGTCTTTAGCACAAAGCTTTGTGGCAAGGCGTTAAAATCAATCTCTTCTGTGCTTTTATAGATTCCATAAAGTTTAGGCAGAAATTCACAAGAATTCGTATCAAAGAGAGTTTGCGTAAGAGAATCAATGGGTGCAAAAAGTGGCGAGCTAGAATCTAGGATATGTGAAGATTCTGGAATCTTGATATTTTGGCTTGTGGTAGAATCTGGGTTTGTAGAGTCTTTAGATTGGTGAGTTTGGTTAAGGGTTTGGCTTGTGGGTTTTGGCTTTTCTTTAGGCTTGCTAGATTCTAAAGAATTATTCTGCCCCCCCCCCATTACGCTTTTATAAGCTAAGTCTTGAAGCTTTGAGGCGATGTAGATTCTAGCTTTAAGCTTATCGGCAAGCGCGGTGTAGATTGGATTTCTGTCATAGAGGATTCTATGGATTATTTTTTCATTAAAAGTTTGAGGATTCTTAAAATCTGGCGTGTAGCCAAAGATAATTTTATGTCTTCTTAAGAAGTATTGCTCATCAGTGAGCCTAGATTCTATAAGGGCATTTAGCTTTTTACGCAGTGGTAGAATGCAAGTTTGATAGATTGAATTTTGTCTTATTATAGATTTTAGGGTTGATTTTAGCGACATTGGGAACTCCTTATGTAATTTAAGAAATTATAACCAAAAGCTAAATTAAAACAGCTTAAAGCCGTGCAAATTAAGCTTGCACAAATCAAAGCCCTAAAATCAAGGCTTTAATTTGTAAATCAATCCGCTTGTAATGCTGTGAGTGCCACAACGCCCACGATATCATCGCTACTGCATCCACGCGAGAGATCATTTACAGGCGCTGCCATACCTTGCGAGATTGGTCCGTAAGCTTCAGCATTTGCAAATCTTTGCACAAGCTTATAGCCGATATTTCCAGAATCTAGATCGGGGAATACAAGCACATTTGCCTTGCCTGCGACATTTGAGCCTTTTGCTTTTGAGGCACCGATACTTGGCACGATTGCTGCATCAAGCTGTAATTCTCCGTCTATGGCAATGTCTGGGGCGAGACTTTGTGCAATTTTTGTCGCTTCTATCACTTTATCGATGTCTTGGTGTTTAGCACTTCCTTTTGTGGAGTGGCTTAGCATTCCTACAAATGGCTCACTTTTTGTAAATGCCCTAAAGGTTCTAGCCGAAGTTACAGCGATATGTGCTAATTCCTCTGGGGTAGGATTTTGGCATAACCCACAATCTGCAAACACAAATGTGCCATTTAGCCCATAATCGCAATTTGGAACGATCATAATAAAGCACGATGAGACAATTTTAGAATCTTTAGCTGTGCCGATAATCTGCAGCGATGGGCGCAAGACATCAGAAGTGGCGTGAATCGCGCCAGCGACCATTCCATCAGCCTTTTTAGCCTTCACAAGTGCCACGCCAAAATAAAGCGGATCATTTAAAAGCAGCTCTTTTGCTTTTGCGTGATCCATTCCCTTATGTCCGCGAAGCTTAACAAATAATTCCACGAATTCACTAATAAGTGGCGAATTTTTTGGATCGATAAAGCTCGCTCCTTCAAGGTTTAAGCTTGGATCAGTAGCCTTGATTTGTGCTTCATCGCCAAGTAAAATAATATCTGCAAAACCTTCTTGTAGAATCTTATGTGTGGCTTGAAGCGTGCGTATGTCGCTTGTCTCTGGTAGGACAATTGTTTTTTTGTTAGCTTTTACTTTTTGTTTAACATCTTCTATGAAGCTCATTGTTCATCCTTTCGTTTAATATAAGATTTATACTCTAAAGCAAAAATCCTAATAAAATTATAATAATATACACTAAAAATATAATGATGTTTAAAATATACACAATAAAAATTAGATTTAACATTCTGGATTGCAACTTTTGCTATAATTGCAAAATTTTGTTTAAGGGGCATTGATGTATTCGTTTGGGCAGGCATTAGAGATTTTTAAAAAGCCATTTATGGAGCTGATGTTTGAAGCGCACGAGATTCATAGACAACATTTTAATGAGCAGACAATCCAAGTTAGCACGCTTTTAAGCATTAAAACAGGCGCTTGCTCGGAGAATTGCTCATATTGCGCGCAATCCTCACATTATGAGACAAACACGCAAAAAGAAAAAATGATGGATAAAGATAAGATTTTACAATACGCCAAACAAGCCAAGCTTGCGGGAAGCTCAAGATTATGTATGGGTGCTTCTGGGAGATCGCCTTCAGAACAAGATCTTGCAGAAGTATGCGAAATTATCAAAGAAGTTAAAAAGTTAGGTATGGAGACTTGCGTTACTTTGGGGTTACTTAATAAAGATCAAGCCCAAAAACTTAAAAGTGCAGGACTTGATTTTTATAATCATAACATCGATACTTCTAAAGAATACTATTCACAAATCATCTCTACGCGCACTTTTGAAGACAGGCTTAAAACGCTCAAAAATGTGCGTGATGCGAATATTAAAATCTGTGCTGGTGGGATTTTAGGGATGGGCGAGAGCAATGAAGATAGAATCAAAATGCTTGTCGAGCTAGCAAATCTGCCAACCCCGCCGGAATCCATTCCTATCAATCGGCTTGTCAAGATTCCGGGCACGCCACTAGAGGATGCACCCGATGTAGAGACATTTGATTTTGTGCGACTTATCGCATTGGCTAGAATCTTAATGCCTACTTCGTATGTGCGCCTATCAGCTGGGCGCAATCAAATGAGTGAAGAATTACAAGCGTGGTGTTTTTTTGCTGGAGCGAATTCTGTATTTTATGGCGATAAACTTTTAACGACTGCAAATGCTAGCCCTAATAGTGATGATAAGCTGTTTAAACGGCTAAATCTACAAAAAGAAGAATTTTTAGAGACGAAGGTATAAAAAGATGTTAAAAGTCAGCTTTAATGAGTGGGTGAATGGCTTTGTTTTGGTGCTTTTAGTAAGTCTTGCAAGCTATTATGTAGCCTCTTTATCTTTTGTGGAATCCTTACATCTCTCACCACTCATCATTGGCGTAGTTTTTGGGGCTTTGGCTTCACCTTTGTTTCACCACGCTAAAAAGTCTTGCGAAAACGGCGTAAATTTCAGTGCGAAAAAGCTCTTAAGGCTTGGCATTATTTTGTATGGGTTTAATGTTACTTTAAGCAGTATTGCTTCTGTGGGATTGATGGGCGTGATTTTAAGCGTGGTTGTGGTTGTTGGAATCTTGGGGATTGGCTATTTTGTTGGCGTTAAGATTCTAGGAATTGATAGGGAGATAGCGATTTTAGTGAGTGGCGGAAGTGCGATTTGTGGGGCGGCGGCTGTATTGGCACTAGAATCTAGCATTAAATCTCAAGCTTATAAAGGTGTCATCGCTGTGGGGATGGTTGTTATTTTTGGGCTTTTGGGGATGTTTTTATATCCTTTGGTGTATGCACTTGGCTTAATCCCTTTTAATCACGCACAAGAGGGCTATTACATCGGGCTCACATTACACGAGCTTGCAAATGTCATAGGTGCTGGCGGGGCGATAGGAGAACAGACTCAAGAGGTTGCCTTAATTGTCAAAATGATTCGCGTGCTTTTGCTTGTAGCGGTGCTTTTGGTCGTGCCATATTTCTTTGCTAGCAGTGCATCTGGTAGAAAGCGTTCTTTGCATATTCCGTGGTTTGCACTTTGGTTTTTAGGTGTGGTTGCGCTAAATTCTTTTGTGCCATTGAATGAGGGCATTATTAGTATATGTCGATTTGCTTCGGGCTTTTTGCTGGTTATGGCGATGAGTGCGCTTGGGCTACAAGTGGATTTTAAGAAGTTTGTAGAATCTGGGGGCAGGGCATTTACTTTGGCATTGATTTTATTCGTTATTTTAATGGTTGGTGGGTTTTTACTCGTGCATTTTTTTGTCTCATAGGGAGTTAGAATGATTGCAATTAGTGATAAAGAAATTTTCACACAAGAGATTCAAAATAGCACTTGTGTGGTTGAGATGAGTGCGCCTTGGTGTCCGGATTGTCGTAAGATAGAGCCAATTCTTAAAGTTTTAGAATCTCAATATAGCGCGGTGAAATTTATACTTTTAGATTTTGATAGTAATGAAGAGCTTAAAAATGAGCTTAACATCCGCAGGATTCCGACTTTGATTTTCTATAAAAATGGCATAGAGCAAGGTGAGAGGCTAATTGAGCCGGATAATAAAGTGGTTATTGAAAATGCGATTAGGGCACTAATTAGATTCTGATAAATGTGCCTTTGGTAGTCATTCATATGATTGGGCTAATTTGCAGACAGTTACTCACTTTAGGTAGCTCCCACCCACAAATTAGCCCAAAGCACGCAAAGCAACACCGCAAAACAAACCAAAGGCGTAGTTTCTTTAGTAAATGCTAGAATTTTTAGATTCTAAAATGTTACACAAAATCAAGCAAAATCTTAAGGATTCTACTAAAATTTGGCTGCATTCAATATATTTAAACGAATTTATTGTTTAATCTAGAATCTTTGCTATCCAAATTTAAGCTTTAAGCCTTTTTCTCACTTACAATATCAATAATATTATCGCCAACCATAACAGCGATTTTCTCCATAAATTCCGCCGGAGAAGTAAAGCCAACACAAGAGCAGTTAATCTCGCCTAGCACATATTTATCCTTGCCTTGAGAATCTGTATCTAAGATAAAATCTGCCGTCCAAATAAGCGGTAAATCATAATTGCCAAGCTTAGAGCGAATCTCTGGAAGTTGCACTAAAAACCAATCAATCAAGCCCTGCCAATCTTTTGGCTCATCATAGCGGTATTTTGCCCCGCTAAAAAGTGTCGCAGAAAACGCGTCACCACCTTCGGCTGGCTTTTTATGCACGACATAAACTGGCGTTTTATAAAGCATCAAGATTCTAATCTCACCTTCTTTAATACGCGGCAAAAAAGTCATATCCACAAGCATTCCATTATCACCCACTAAATATTTCTCACAAAAATCCATAAATTCACCCAAATGACGCTCTTCTGTGTGATTATCTTTAGCTTCAGTGCAAATAATTTTCGTATCAAGAGGGAGAGAATCTAGCTTGCCATAATCATTTGCAGATTCTAGCCTCACGCGCCAAATCCCCTCACCCGTAGAGCCACGATTCTGCTTTAATACCCTCTCGCCCTTGGCTAAAGTTTTAGGAAAAGTCTTTTTAAAATCGTGTTTATCACTCCAAGTTATGCCGATCCTACTTGCTTCTGCTTTGTCATAATACGCATAAGTATCGCTAGGCACAAGTTCTGTATCAGCAAGCTTTGTCAAAGCATCCTTTGCTCCATAGCCTATCATCGCATCAGGATGAGGCATACCCACCAATCCATCAGCACAAAGCCTACGCAAAACATCAAAATAAAGCTTCTCTTCTTTAAGATTCCCGGGATTCACACGCGAAACATAGCCATCAAAAGTATTTTTAGCATACTCATAGATTTTATTTCTCTCACCCTCATTGCGCAAAATCTCATCGCTAAAAAATATAACTTCAGCACTCCAGCCTTTAGCTTTAAGCGCATTTACCATTGGCATAGTATCTTTTCTGTATCCATCAGGACCTTTATCGCTTCCGCCCCTTGCTTCGAAAAACACAACACTCTTTTTCATTGACTTGCTCCTTTGTCTTTATTCTCAAATTCTATGCTATTTAAAAATAACTTAAAAGTATCTAAAACATAACCTCCAAGCAGACTAAACCGCATCCGCACCGCTCATCATCTCACTTTGATTATGTGCGATTAGTGGATCAATGACTAAATCAAGATTGCCAGATAGCATAATCTCTTCTAAGCTATAAAGTGTAAGTGCGATCCTATGATCTGTTAGACGATTTTGCGGATAATTATAAGTGCGGATTCTCTCGCTTCTATCGCCACTTCCCACTTGATCTTTGCGCGCTTGTGAGTTTTGAGAGAGTTGGGCTTGAATCTCTGCTTCATAGATTCTAGCTTTTAGAATCTTCATTGCTTTATCTTTGTTTTTATGCTGGGATTTTTCATCTTGCATTGAAACGCTAATGCCTGTGGGGATGTGAGTTATGCGCACAGCAGAATCTGTCGTATTCACACACTGCCCGCCGTGACCGCCTGCGCGAAACACCTCGACTTTCAAATCATTCTGATTGATTACGACCTCCACATCATCGACCTCTGGCATAATCGCCACCGTGATTGCTGAAGTATGGATTCTACCTTGAGATTCTGTCTGTGGGACGCGCTGGACGCGATGTGTGCCACCTTCATATTTTAGCCTTGAGAATACACCATTTCCTTTGATAAGTGCGATTATCTCTTTATATCCGCCCACATCATTTTCACTTGAGCTTATAATCTCTACCTTCCAGCCCTTTAAATCCGCATATCGACAATACGCCTTAAACAAATCCCCCACAAAAATCCCCGCTTCATCGCCACCTGTGCCAGCGCGAAGCTCAAGGTAGATGTTTTTATCATCATTTGGATCTTTTGGGATAAGTAAGATTCTGATATTCTCTTCAAGCTCTGCTTTGCTGGATTCTAGAATCTTAAGCTCCTCTTTTGCCAGCTCGCCCAATTCTTTATCCTCTAAAAGTGCCCTATTTTCTTTGATAGATTCTAGAATCTTAAGGTATTCTTTTGCACTTTTGGCGATTGGCTCGATACTACTTTGCTCCTTGCTTAAATCTGTGAGCTTTTTAATATCTGAGATAATGCTAGAATCTGCTAACTGCTCGCTAATTTCATCATAGCGAGCGATGATTGGGGCGAGTTTATCTACAAGCATCGCTAAAGAAATAACTTAAATTATGCAGATTGTGAGAGTTTTTTAACAGAGGCATTAAGACGGCTTATTTTGCGCGCAACGGTGTTTTTCTTTAAAATGCCTTTGCTTACGAATTTATGCAATTCTTTATTTGCGATTTTAAAGGCTTCTTGGGCTTTGTTGAGATCTTTTTGGCTTACTGCTTCACGAATTGCCCTAATGATATTTTTAATACGCGTTCGATAGTAGCGATTGCGCTCCGTGCGCTTTATGGTTTGTCTGATTCTTTTCTCGGCTGATTTGTGATTTGCCATACATTTAATCCTTTTATAAAACTTTTTAGGGCAATATTGTGCCTAAAAAACTTTTAAACACAAATTAAATTTTGGAGAGGCTATGAAGATTTTTGGAACAGATGGTGTGCGAGGACAAGCTGGCTCAATCATCACGCCACTGCTTTGTATTAAGCTTGGAGTTGCTGCTGGAATCTACTTTCGCAATAGCGCAAAAGGCACAAACAAAATCCAATCCACAAATAAGATTCTAATCGGTAAAGACACGCGCAAAAGTGGCTATATGATAGAAAATGCACTTGTTAGCGCACTTACATCAGTTGGCTATGATGTGATACAAGTAGGACCAATGCCAACGCCTGCGATTGCGTTTTTGACAGAAGATATGCGCTGTGATGCAGGGATTATGATTTCTGCAAGTCATAATCCATTTGAGGATAATGGCATAAAGTTTTTTAACCGCTATGGACATAAGCTTGATGAGAAGGCAGAATCTGAGATTGAAAAGATTTTCAACTCCAAAGATTTGCTTGATAAAAGCTATAAAATCGGACGAGAAATCGGAAGCTCTAAGCGCATTGATGATGTAATTGGTCGTTATATCGTGCATATTAAAAACTCTTTCCCTAAAGAGCTAACCTTACAGGGATTGCGCATTGTGCTTGATTGTGCAAATGGCGCGGCTTACAAGGTCGCGCCTACGATTTTTAGAGAGCTTGGGGCTGATGTGGTTGTGATAAATGATGAACCAAATGGCTTTAATATCAATGAACAATGTGGCGCAATGCACCCAAAAGATTTAAGCAATGAGGTTTTAAAGTATCGCGCGGATATTGGGTTTGCACTTGATGGGGATGCAGATAGGCTTGTGGTCGTAGATGATAAAGGTGAAGTCGTTAATGGAGATATGTTAATTGGCGCACTTGGCGTGTATTTGGATTCTATTGGTGCGCTAGAATCTAAAAAAGTCATAGCCACACAAATGAGTAATCTCGCATTAGAGGAGTTTTTAAAATCTAAAAATATAGCACTTAAACGCTGTGATGTGGGCGATAAATATGTCTTTGATGCGATGAAAAAGCATAAAACAAACTTTGGTGGCGAACAAAGCGGGCATATTATTTTTAGCGATTATTCTACAACTGGAGATGGGCTAATGAGCGCAATTCAAGTAATGGCACTTATTTTAACAAGCAAAGCAAAAAGCCACATCGCCTTGCACCCTTTTGCACTCTATCCACAAAAGCTTTTCAACCTTGATGTCATATCAAAGCCACCCCTAGAATCTATCACGGGCTATAAAAAACTTGCTAAAGATATTACAGATTCTGGCTTTAGAAGTCTTATACGCTATTCTGGCACGGAGAATAAGCTTCGCATTCTGCTTGAAGGTAAGAATAATGCTGAGATTGAGAAAATGGGATTTGAGATTTTAGAGTTTTTTAAAAAGGCACTCAATTGAAAAAAAATTATATTATATCACTGCTTATAATCGCTTGTGTGATAGCTGCTGATCAAGGCATAAAGTGGCTAATTTTGAAGGGATTTCGCTTTGAGAGTGAGGCGATTTCTATCACACTTGTTTATAATGATGGTGTGGCGTTTTCTATGCTTTCGTTTTTAAAGGGTTATTTAAAGTGGATACAAATTATATTTTTAGGCTTTATTATCATCTATATATACACAAATAGCGAGATTCTACAAAAATATTACCTTGGCTTTAGCTTTATTTTTGGCGGAGGGATTTCAAATATTTTAGATCGATTCATACACGGCGGGGTTGTGGATTATGTGTATTGGCATTATTGGTTTGAGTTTGCGATATTTAATTTTGCTGATGTGATGATTGATTTGGGTGTTTTTATTCTACTTTTGCAATGGCTGTGGCTTGATAAGCGCAAAAATCTAAAACTAAAGGAGAAACAATGATAAACACACTTTTAAAATTCCTAGAATCCAAAACAACGACATTTGAGAAAGCCAAGCTTACAGGCGATCTCATCGATGAGATAGAAGTCTATCCACAGACAAATATCCTTATGTGTGGCAATGGAATCTTTAGCTTTAAGAGCGAGCAAGAATTACAAGAATTGATTATTTCTAATGGGGGGGGGGGCATTAGATTCTAATCTAAAATCCCATAATCCCACACAGCCAAATATCACAGATTCTAGCTCGGCAAAATCTAGTCCCATAAAATCCAATTTAACAAATCCAAATCGCACAAACTCCCTAGAATCAAGCACAAACCAAATAAACCAAAGCGCAAACTCCGCTCCAAACAACAATTATAATAGCACTTCAAGCAGCGCTTATAGTAACTTTCACTTTCGTGATATTTTTGGAAACTATCATCGCTTCTTTCGCCCTTATACGCACACACTAAAGCCATTAAAAGTAAGGGTGTTTAAAAACGCTTATTGCTACTCTGATAGCTCAGAAATCCTCATCACCAAAGACAAAAAAGCCCTAATCTCTCAAACTTCTTACATCACTCACGAATTTGATAATCCACATCGCGACCCATACCATAAAAGCAAGCTAAAATCCGCTCTTTTCATCATTAAGCAAATCCTAAAATGGCTCAAATTCTACACGACCAAGACGCACAAAATCAATGGCACAATCGCAGTGATGCACCAAGGCACAAATTATTTTCACTATCTCGTTGAGAGTATCTCAAGTATGCTTCAGATTTTACAAAGTGGCACAAAAATAGATTATTTTCTTTTAGACACCAAAACGCCCTTTGCCGAAGAGATGGTGCAAATCTTACAAATCCCAGAATCTAAGATTCTACCCCTAAACCCAAAAAGGCTAATCCAAGCCACACAAATCGCCTTGCCCACATTAACTGCTGATGTCGAGTTACTTGAATATCGCGATAGAATCCTTTGGGCTCACGCATTATCAATCCCTCTAAACATCGCACCTTTTTATCATAAGCTAGCTCAAAATTTTCACACTCACAAAACCCATAAAATCCTCCTTACACGTCCAAAAGATTCTAATCGCAATATTGAGAATCTAGCCGAAATTGAAGAAATTTTTCAAAGCTTTGGCTATGAAATTATCTTACCAGATATTCTAAGCCCAAGAGAGCAAATGAAGCTTTGTGCGGATTCTAAAGTGATAGCCAGTATGCACGGAGCTGGGCTTACAAACGTGCTTTTTGCACAAGATGATTGCATTGTCTTTGAGATTTTTAGCAAGTATTATCACGATTTTGGTGCGCAAATGTGTGCCCTGCTTAAAAATCAGCCCTACTTTTATATGGTAGGTGAGACTTATGATACCACGCCACATCCACAAAAAGAAAGCGCTTACATTCCACCACAAAAGCTAAAAGACGCACTAAAGATTATCGAAAATCACTTATAGATTCTGCTAGATTCTACGCCTCAGAATCTAGCGCTAAAGTTAATCTTTAAGCAATTTTTGCTACAATCTTGGCTTTATTTGCCATACATTATAATGTTTGCGAAAGGATTGTGATTTGAGAGTTGTGCATTTAGTCAGTCAGGATGATGGCGGGGCTGGAAGGGCTTGCGTGCGGCTGCATAAAGCACTTTTAGATTCTGGGGTAGATTCTATAGTCCTAACTGCTCATAAAACCTCAGATACACCACAAGTTAGGCAATTAGCCAAAAGCAAGCTCCAAAAGCTAAAATCAAAGCTAGCCCCGCACCTCTCCCAGCTTCCGCTTATGCTTTACCCAAAGCGACATAAAGATATTTTCTCACCAAATCTTGCACTTTTCACACCAAGAAATAAGCTTCTTTTGCAAACACTTAAAGAGCTAAAGCCTGATATCGTGCATTTGCATTGGATAGAAAATGGCTTTATCAATATCAAGGATTTAGAATCGATTCAAACCCCGCTTATTTGGAGCTTACATGATGCTAACCCCTATACAGGCGGATGCCAC
>CBCPND010000069.1:0-17530 GCA_965120395.1 uncultured Helicobacter sp. | reverse complement strand
AAAAAAAAAAAAAATAGCTTAAAGAAGTTGTAAAATCAATACTTCTGCAAAACCTAAATTAAAAATCTCAAAATCACTTTTTAGCTTTTGGGTTAATAAGATTGCTTGGGTCTAAGAAGAATTTACCAACCCTGCCTAAATGTAAAGGCGTAAAATTCAAATCCTCTCTAAAAAGCTCATCCTCCACATAAGCACTTTTAGCCTGCAATAATAAAGTCTTATTATAATTCCCAAATTCTAAAATCTCTAAAAACTCACAAAAATACGCAATCTTAATGCCACTCAAAATTGGTGGATAAGCACAATCGATGGATTCTAGTGGTATGCGAAAGAAACTTGCTTCACTTTGGGTAGAATCTAGCTCTTGTGCGGTTTGCTCTATGGAATCTAAGAATTCTAGTGTTGGCATATTGATGGTGAGTTTTTTCGTGGTGGTGGCGTTTTTAAAGGTATCTTTTGGAGAGCCATCAGACTTTAACGTAAGGCAGAGTGAGAATACCACAGGATCAGAGCTTACCACGCCAAAGAAGCTAAATGGCGCTATGTTTATAAGCCCATTTTCATTACTAGAAGTGATGAGCGCGATTGGGCGCGGGGTTATGGTATTACTTAAAAGGCGATAATTGGCTATGGTGCTTGTGAGGCTTAAAATCATTGCTTCTCCTTTGGATCTAAAAGCTTATGCGTGGCGTCAATCACCTTTTGTGGCGTGATAAGCTTCATACAATTATGATGCAAAAGCGGGCAATCACGCCTAAAGCAAGGCGCACACTCTAGATTCTCATATAAAATCACGCAATCTTTAAATTTCCAAGGCGGACATCTTTTGACATTTGTAGAGCCAAACATCGCAATTGTTGGAATCTTAAGAGCCACAGCGATATGCATAGGACCGCTATCATTGGTGATGAAAACATCAAGTGCGCTTATAGCGCTCATCAATTCTTGCAAGGTGGTTTTGCCACAGAGATTGATAAGATGAGATTCTTTGTGATCTAGCGCATTTGTCGCTAAAGAATCTAGCAAGTTAGAATCTATGCACGCCAAGCTAGATTCTAGCAGGCTAATATCTTTTATCATAGATTCTATTGTCTTGCAAGTTGCTATATCATCTTTTCCGCCAAAAAGCACCACGATATGAGATTGCGCCAAAAAGTAGCGCGCGATAAGGGCGAAGTATTCTTTAAGCCATCTTTTTGAGCTTCCATAAGCACCGCCCGGATTTAAGCCAATTACTAGATTCTGGCGCACTTTTTTGGCGTTTGCGCCACACAAGCTGGATTCTTGAATTTTAGATTCTAGGATCTTAAGCGCATTAGAATCTTTGCAAGATTTTGCAATCTCAAGCTTTAGATTCCCAATCTTTGTAGAATCCACGCTAAATAGCGGATTTAAAAGATTTGCATAGCTTAAGACTTGGTGAATTTCTTTAGAGTGCTTTAATGTGTGTGTCAAAAATAGCTTTCGTGAAAGATTATAACCTATGCGGATTTTGCTTCGCGTGAGAAATAATAAAAGCGCTGAGTAAAAATGATTTGTAAAAGTAATGGCGATGTCGTGCTTGCCAACTTCTCTAGCAAGCCTAAAAGTCGCTAAAAGGCGCGATTTGGCACTTTTGGTAGAATCTATGTAAATATTTGTAATGCGCTTATCATTCTTAAAAAGCTCACAAACCACGCTTGGCGCGATTATACTAAATGTGGCATTTGGGAATTTCTCTTTTAACAACTCGATGCTTGGAGTTACCATAACGCCATCGCCAAGCCAATTTGGCAGCCTAAGTAAGATTCTCATTTTCTCCTGCTGTGTTTTAAAGTTTTTAATTTTAGCAACTTTGTTGTAATATCTCATAAAATTTTTGTTTTGAGGAAAAAATGGCACAAAAAGATGAAAAAATAACCAAATCAATAAAGAAAAATTTAGTCATTCCGCGCACTTTGAGCGGATTTAAAGATCGATTGCCAAAAGAAGCAATGGCAAAAGAAAAGCTTATTCAAAAACTCATTTTGGTTTTTGAGAGCTTTGGGTTTGTGCCAATTGAGACGCCGCATTTGGAATATGCGGACATTTTAGCCAAGCAAGGAAGTGAAGAGATTCAAAAAGAGCTTTATAGATTTAATGATAATGGCGGGCGCGATGTGGTTTTGCGATTTGATCAAACCGTGCCTTTAGCGCGCTTTATTTCACAATACAAAAACGAGCTTGATTTGCCTTTTAAGCGATTTGCTATTGGGAATGTGTTTCGCGGAGAGAGGGCGCAAAAGGGTAGATATAGGGAATTTACGCAGTGTGATTTTGATTTTATCGGGAGTGAGAGCATTGCGTGTGATGCTGAGATTATCCAAGTGATTTATGCTTCTTTGGCTAAGCTTGGGCTTTTGGAATTTACAATTTGGGTGAATCATCGCAGCATTTTAAATGGAATCTGCCAGTTTTTTGGCATTACAGAATCTAGCGACATTCAAGCTGTGCTTAGAGTCATTGATAAGATTGAAAAAATTGGCAAAGAAGGCGTGATAAAAGAGCTTAAAAATACGCTAAATTTAGATGAAGAGAAGATTAATTCTTTGCTTGAGGTTGTTAGCATTAAGCAAAATGTCGCAAGTGATGAGTTTTTTGAATCAATTGCGTATATGAAAGAGTGGAATAGCGAGCTTGCTAAAGGAATTAACGAGCTTGAAGAGATGTTTTTGATTTTGAAAGATTTAGAGATGGATAAATCAGTTTGTCGTGTTAATTTCTCAATTGCGCGCGGACTTGGCTATTATACTGGGATTGTGTATGAGACGATATTAAATCGCATTAAAAATATCGGCAGCGTGTGCTCTGGCGGGAGATATGACAATCTCACAAAGAGCTTCTCAGATGAGAATCTAAGCGGAGTTGGTGCGAGTATTGGGCTTGATAGGTTGCTTGTGGCATTAGAAGAATTAGGATTATTGCAGGGGAATTTCACAAGCGCGAAAGTGCTTGTAGCAAGTATGGAGAAAAGGTTTTTGCCATATTCTTATAAAATCGCTGAGGCTTTGCGTTTAAGCGGAATTTTCACAGAAGTTTATCCCCAAGACAGCAAGCTCAAAAAGCAGCTTTCATACGCGCATAACAAAGGGCATGAATACTGCATTATCATTGGGGAGAATGAGTTTAATACACACACAATGACGCTTAAAAATATGACTACTGGAATGCAGTTTGAGAATTTGAGTTTATTGCGAGTGTTAGAGATTGTTAAGGGCTAATGAGGGCTTGGTTGGCAAATTATATGGTGTGCAAGCCTTGTTGAGTTAGCTTATAAACTCTAGTGCATTTTTTAGCGATTTCTTCATCGTGAGTGGCGATTATAAGTCCTGCTTGAAATCTAGCTAAATAATCATAAATCGCACTCATTACATCATTTGCGGTTTTTTTATCAAGATTTCCTGTTGGTTCATCTGCAAAAATTATTTTTGGCTTTTTTATTAAAACGCGCGCAATTGAAAGCCTTTGCTGCTGTCCGCCAGAAAGCTCAGCGCAGTTTTGCTCTAAAGTGTGGGCTATGCCAAGATTTGCTAATAAATCCATATCGATTTGCTGATTAGCCAAAATCGCACCAACTTGGAGATTCTCTTTCGTGCTAAAACCGCGGAAAAGATAATGTGCTTGAAAAATAATGCCAATTTTATGGCGCAAGAAATGAAGTCTTTGAGAATCTTTAAGTGCGTAAATATCGCTAGATTCTAAAATTGAAACCTTACCTTTTAGCGGTTTTAGCATTGTTGAGAGATTGGCTAAAAGGGTGGATTTCCCAGAGCCTGAAACGCCAAGAATTGCGATGCTCTCACCACTTTTAAGTTCAAGGCTTACATTTTCATAAAGTAGATTCTCAAAAGAATGTGACAAATTGAGCGCATTTAAAAGCATAAGATTTCCTTTCAATGTTGCTTTAATTTGGGCTTAAATCTGACAAAAGCCCAAAAGAAATTACCACAGATTGCGAGAAATTCGCAGAATGCAAAATCGTAGTGTGATAGATTCTAGCATAATATTTTAAAAGAATACGCTGTAAAAATGGCTCAATGCTCGGATAAAACCACGCATTATTGCTAATCATCACGATAAATTTTGGGGCGTTTTGATGGATGATTTTACTTGTGCCTTCATAGCAAATCGCATTTCTAAAATGAGTATTAAAAAGTTCAAAATCTTGTGGAATCTTGGCACTCTCAAATCCAGAATCTACACCAAAAAATAGCTTATACAAAGGCTTAGCTAAAAATTCAGGCAAAGGAATCCTCTCACCAAAAGGTGCAAGCACGACTTTATTTAAAATCTTAGCTTGACCATTGTGCAAAACATAAGTGCTGTTAAATGTCTGACTATTTTGCTTACTTAAAGAGCCAATAATTATGGCGATGTGATTTGAGCGCTCTAAAAGATGATTGTAAATTTTGCTTTGTGTGGGTGCGCTTTCATTGAGCACAAAAGGCAAGATCGTCTCTGGGAAAATAATGATTTTTTTAGATTCTGTGATTGCTAAATCAATCTCGCTAAAGACTTGTGCCAAAATAGAATCTAAAAATGCTCTTTGCCATTTTATATCTTGTGGGATTGAGGTTTGGGTGATTTTGATTGAAGCTAGGCTGGATTTGGTGGAATTGAGGTTAGAATTTGATCTAGAATCCAATGTAGAATCTAAAACACCTCTAAAATCAATAGCGCAAACAAGGCAAATCACACCAAATAATTTTAAAATTTTTCGTGAAAATAGTAGTAAAACAATTCCACATTCTATTAAGATAAATTGCCAAATTTCCACACCAAAGATACTATAAGCAAAAAAGGCTTGCGGGATAAACCAATCAAATCCAAAAGGATAAATAAAGCCAAGTGCTAAAAGTGTGAAAATCCGATAAAATCTATTTGCAAAAAATAGCGCAAAATAAATAATCACACCATAAATCAAAGCTACAATTATCGACACAAATGGCGCAAAATAAGGAAAAGGCGAATAGCGAAACGAAAGTCCAATCCAATAAAATAATAAAAGCGCACTAAAAAATCCAAAAGATAAAGCCAGCCTTTTAGGCACGATTATCCACACAGCAACGCTAATCAAACCAAAAATGCTTAAAACAAGCAAGCAAATTATATTTACCACATTAGATTCTAAAGCATTAAAATTATCGCTACAAAACGCGAAAAAATAGACATTTAAGCAAAACAAAATTGCATAAATTAGCCCACCAAGCAAGAGCTTTGCAAAAAGCGTGGTGCCTTGTTTATGGAATCTAAAGAGGCTTTTAAAAGGGATTTTTGGCGCTTGCTCCCAGAATCTAGCGGATAAAAAGTGATAAATTTTCAAACATTTACCTTATTTTTAGTTATTTTTGGCTAGCATATTAGCCTTTTAAACTAAATAAAGCAAAAAAAATTCAAAAGAAAGAGTTGTTAATGAATTACATTGATGTTGCGTTGATTGTCATTATTGTCGTGATAGGATTTAGAGGCTTTGCTACTGGGTTTGTATCAGAGGCAAGTAGTTTTGTGGGCGTAGTGCTTGGAGTGTTTTTGGCTTCGATGTTTGGCGTACATATGGGAAAGGCAGTGCAGTCGCTGTATGATTTTAATAGTCCTACGATTCATTATGTATTTGGTTTTATTACTATTTTGCTATTGTGTATGTTTATATTCTGGACGATTGGGTTTGTCATCTCAAAAAAACTGCAACTCACAGGACTTAATTTCTTAAATAAGGGGCTTGGATTTGTGTTTGCTTCGATAAAAGTGTTTTTTGTGTTTAGCTTTATCGTGTATGCGATCTCTCAGATTAGTTTTCTTAACACCACATTTAAGCCTTTTGCGGAAAAGCATAGCCAAATGTATGTGAGTATGATGAAAGTCGCTGGAGTATTTATAAAGCTTCCTGTTGTTAATCAGACCATAGAGAATCTACAAAATGCTACCACAAATCCTGCAGGGGATGGACAGACTCTCCAAGAAACAGGAAAAAAGACACTAGAAAGCATAACAAGCAAGGCAAGCTCTATTATCGGCAAATAGGGATTTATTTATGTTTTTTGATGGTTTTAATAATGTCTATATAAGCCAGCGCATACAAAAAGCCTCTGCTTTGCGCGATAAAAATATCAATCCTTATGCAAATAATGTTAAACGCACGATTAAAAATAAAGATTTTTTAGAAAAATACAATTATTTACAAGCCATAGAAAATGGTAAAGATGAATCACTGGTGGAATCTATCACTGGGCGTGTGAAATTTATGCGAATGATGGGCAAAGCCTGCTTTTTAAAAATTGAGGATGAAAGCGCGATTTTGCAGGCTTATTTATCAAGGGATAGCCTTGGTGAAGGCTCTTGGGAGATTGTAAAAAAAAGTATTGAAGTTGGCGATATTATCGAGGTTAGTGGTTATGCATTTGTGACAAAGACACAGGAGCTAAGCATTCACGCAGATTCTATTAGAATTCTAACAAAAGCGATTATTCCGCTACCTGAGAAGTTTCACGGACTTACAGATGTAGAGCTGCGCTATCGCCAAAGATATGTGGATTTGATTATGAATAAGGATGTGCGTGAGGTTTTTTTCTTGCGAAGCAAGATTGTCTCTTTTGTGCGTAGATTTTTCGAGCAAAAGGGATTTTTAGAAGTTGAAACGCCAATGCTTCATCCAATCCCTGGTGGCGCAAATGCAAAGCCATTTATCACGCATCATAACGCCTTAAATGTGGATAGGTATTTACGTATCGCGCCAGAGCTTTATTTGAAAAGGTTGATTGTTGGCGGATTTGAAGCTGTGTTTGAGATGAATCGTAATTTTCGCAATGAAGGGATGGATCACTCGCATAATCCAGAGTTTTCAATGATTGAATTTTACTGGGCGTATCGCACTTATAAGGATTTAATCGAGCTTACAAAGGAGTTGTTTTTATATCTTTTAGAGAATCTAAATCTGCTAAAGAAGCTAAAAAATGGTGATGATGAGATTGATTTTGAGAAGTGGAGTATTCTAAGTTATCAAGAAAGCTTAATTAAGATTGGCAATATTCCACAAGATTGCGTGAAAGACGCTAATAAATTGCGCGCATATCTAGAATCTAAAGATATAAAACTTGAAGAGAATCTAAATTATGGAAAACTTCAAGATCTTGCATTCAGCGAGTTTGTAGAATTTAAGTTAATCAATCCTACTTTTATTGTGGATTATCCAATTGAAATTAGCCCGCTTGCAAGGCGCAATGATTTAGATTCTAGCATCGCTGATAGGTTTGAGCTTTTTATCGGAGGCAAGGAAATTGCAAATGGATTTAGCGAACTTAATGACCCACTGGATCAATATGAGCGCTTTTTAGCGCAAGTTAAGCAAAAAGATGCTGGTGATGAGGAGGCACAATATATGGATGAAGATTATGTTACGGCACTTGGTTATGGTATGCCACCAACCGCAGGTGAAGGCATAGGAATTGATAGATTGGTAATGCTTCTAACAAATGCTAAAACAATTAAAGATGTGATATTATTCCCTGCGATGAAGCCAGTTCAAGAATCTAAGACAAAGGAGTAAAAATGAGTTATATTGAGAATGCAGATAAAGAAATCTATGAACTTATTGCTTTGGAATTAGGGCGACAAAACGATCATTTAGAAATGATAGCAAGCGAGAATTACACTTTCCCAGCGGTAATGGAGGCGATGGGAAGCGTGCTTACAAATAAATATGCCGAAGGGTATCCCAACAAGCGATATTATGGTGGATGTGAGTTTGTCGATAAGATAGAATCTATCGCCATTGAGCGCGCTAAAAAGCTTTTTAATTGCGAGTTTGCAAATGTGCAGCCACATTCTGGAAGTCAGGCAAATGGCGCGGTTTATAATGCGCTTTTAAAGCCTTATGATAAGATTTTGGGGATGGATTTAAGCCACGGAGGACACTTAACCCACGGGGCAAAAGTAAGTGTTACAGGACAAGTTTATGAGAGCTTTTTTTATGGAGTTGGACTTGATGGCAGAATTAATTATGAAAAAGTGCTAGAAATCGCAAAAACTGTAAAGCCAAAGATTCTAGTATGTGGATTCTCAGCTTACACACGCGAGCTTGATTTTATAAAATTTAAAGAGATTGCAAATGAAGTTGGAGCAATTTTAATGGCTGATATCGCCCACATTGCCGGACTTGTCGTTGCTGGTGAGAATCCAGATCCATTTCCGCATTGTGATATTGTCACTTCAACTACGCATAAAACCTTGCGTGGACCAAGAGGTGGAATAATCCTCACAAATAACGAAGAGATAGCAGCTAAGATCAATAAAAGCGTTTTCCCGGGATTGCAAGGTGGACCATTGATGCATATCATCGCGGCAAAGGCTGTTGGATTTAAAGAGAATCTAAAGCCAGAGTGGAAAACTTATGCCATTCAAGTAAAGAAAAATATCAAAAAACTAGCAGAAGTGCTTATTACGCGAGGATATGATTTGGTCAGTGGTGGCACGGATAATCATCTTGTTTTAATGAACTTTTTACAAAAAGATTTTAGCGGAAAAGATGCGGATTTAGCACTTGGAAATGCAGGAATCACGGTAAATAAAAACACAGTCCCAGGAGAAAATAGAAGTCCATTTGTAACAAGTGGTATTCGTATAGGCTCACCCGCACTCACTTCAAGAGGTATGAAAGAAGCAGAATTTGAATGGATAGCACATAAAATTGCCGATATTTTAGATAACATTACTGATGTGAAACTTCAAGAAAAAATAAAAAGCGAGATTAAAGAGCTTAACAAGCAGTTTGTGGTCTATGAAAAGGCAATTTTTTGAGGGTAGAAAATGACTGAAATGGAGTTAAAATTAATTAAAATCCATACAGCTTATTATTATAAAAAGGTAGATGGATTAGGACAAAAGATCTGTTATATGGGGCGATTGCTTTTTGACCGATACCAAAAAGTGAATAATATGCTGACAAGTCAAGTCATACGCGACCATTTGGCACGTAAAATTAATATCGCACATACGCTTATATTGCCCAACGATAAGGTAGAGAATATTGTGTTTGATTATAATGGGCGCAATCCAGAGAGATTCTACCAAAAGGCGCAACTTTTGTTAAGAGAAGAGGGGTTTATTAACTTTACTGCGTATAATTCTAAGACATTTGGACATCTTCACTTATATGTTCATAAGGGGCATACTGATTTGGGAGAAGGGCAGAGATTGGCTCGTTTGCTTTCTTTAAAACTTGGGCAAAAGCTGCCTATGGAGTGGCGCGTATTCCCAAATCGTGACATACCGCGAGATTTTAATATTTTGTCACTACCCTACGAAGTCTTTGCCAAAGAGCGTGGATCTTCATGGGCTAAACATATGTGAAAGGAGTAATTATGGAAGATCGAAAAGAATTAAGTGAGATTTTGTTGGGCGACAAGAAAAGATCATCAAATGGTAAAAAGGCTGTTTTTGTAGTGATCATAGCTGTTGTTGTGTTTGTCGCGGCGGCTTTTATGGTATGGAGATTTTTTATATCCAATCAAGAGCGCCTCTCAAAGCCAAATGATTTGGTTGATACAAGCACGATGAAGCCTCTTGATCCGTTAGATGAGAATTTCGGTGGTGATTTTATCGGGCTAGATTCTCAGCCTCTTAATGCCTCGCAAATTCCAGACATCAATTTTGGCATTGATAATGGTATATCTGATCAAAAGAGCGAAGATGATGCGGAAATTGAAGATGCGCTTAATAATATTGAGAGCATTATCAATCTAAAACCCACAAAACCCGAACAAGTAGAATCTAAAGCTAAGCCCCAAAAGCCTCAAACACAAAAAGTTGCTACAAAGCCAGAATCTAATACTGCACCATCTGCGCCGGCTACACCAAGTGCTTCCACTCCAAGCACTCAGGCGCAATCTCAACCCATAGATGCGCCAAGTGTGGCTAATGCATTAGCACCGACAAGAGGGTTTTATTGGCAGGTTGGTTCTTTTACGAAAGAACCAAATAGTGAGTTTTTAGCACTCATTAAGAAATATTCTTATAGGATTCAGCACGCTCAAAACAATACAAGACCGACAACAAGATATTTGCTTGGTCCATACAAAAGTAGAAGCGATGCACCAAATCGTGAAGAGATCGCAGAGCTTTTTAAAGAAAATCCAACGCCAGTTGAAATCCAATAATCTTTTATAAGACCCCTTCATCTAGTGGTCAAGGATACTGCCCTTTCTAGGTAGTTACGGAAGTTCGAATCTTTCAGGGGTCGCCATTATTTTGGAATCGAATTTGCTTCTTACGTTTCAGTTGTAAGGAGAAGTGTATGATTTCATTTGCTGTAGAATCTAAAATCTATCCACTTGTCAATAAAGCACTTGATTATAGATCTTTAAGGCAAGACTTAATCGCAAGTAACATCGCTAATCAAGATACTCCATTTTATCGTCCAAGAGATATTGAATTTACTCAAACTTTAGCTTTGCAAGAAGCAGATATTTTAGATAACGCCAAACAAAAGCGACTGCATATGGCACAGACAAACCCTAATCATTTAAGCCTAAATCATAGCACAGTGGCTAAGATTCCATATCGTCCGGATGTGTTTTTCAGGGATGGGCATCTTGCGAGAAATGACGGAAATAGCGTGGATTTAGATATTGAGACAACAGAGCTTGGTAAAAACTCCGTGATTTATCAAGCTCTCACAACTGCCTATAAGAAGCATAGGGGGCTTTTAAATTATGCCATTGAGGCTGGAAAAAATATTTAAGGATAGTTATGCATTTTTTTAGTTCATTTGATATTAGTGGTTATGGGTTATCCGCACAGCGAATTAGAGCAAATTTTATTGCATCAAATATAGCGAATGCCAACACAACAAGGACAGATGAAGGCGGTCCATATCGCAGACAAATGGTTTCATTTAGGGCTTTTGATTTTAGTAAGGTTCTTAATGATAAAATAGCTAAAACTTCCAATAATGCCGAGTATGAAGATCCGCTTAATGAAGGTGATTTGGGAGAATTACCAAAACCTGCTATAATGGGAGTCTATATCGATAAGATTGTGCGCGATGATAGACAGCCTTTAATGAAATATGACCCAAGCCATCCTGATGCAAATTCTGAAGGCTATGTAGCATATCCAAATATTAATCCTGTCGTTGAAATGGCCGATCTTATTGAGGCGACAAGGGCATATCAAGCAAATGTTGCTGCCTTTCAGAGTGCTAAAAATATGGCAGGTAATGCTATTATGATGATGCAAGCGTAAGCGAGGTTATAAAATGCAAGAAGTAAAAAATATAGGGCTTTCACTTCCTCAGTCAGCAGTGAATTCAAAAGATTCTGTAAAAAAGCCTTCAGATGATGGTGAATTTAGCAAAATGCTTAAAAAATCTATTGATGAGCTTAACCAAGTGCAAGAGACATCAGATAGAGCATTGGCAGATATGGCAAGCGGACAGCTTAAAGATTTGCATCAAGCTGCAATTGCCATTGGAAAAGCAGAGACAAGTATGAAGCTAATGCTTGAAGTGCGCAATAAAGCATTAAGTGCTTATAAAGAGATTCTAAGAACTCAAGTTTAATATTTTTATGGATGATCAAATTGATAAATCGCGTCGCATACTTATTGTTTTTGCCTTTTTATGTTTAGCTCTTTTTGTTTTTCTTGCAGTCGTTTATTACAAGCTTATATTTCCACGTAAAATACCTACTCTATTTATACAAAAAACAGATGTAGCAGTGCGGGGAAGTATCTACTCGCAGGATAATTTCTCACTTGCTAGAAGCAAAAAGCTTTATAAGCTAGGATTTAATCCGCGCTCCATTGATCCAGATAAACAAGAACTTTTTGTCAAGCTTCTTGAAATATATGGCGATATTCCAAAATCTACCATTATGGAGGCATTGCATCAATCAGGATATAAGATTCTCTCGTATGCAATTACGCCAAATACCGCAGCAAATCTAAAAGCACTGAATGCAAAGCTACTATCATATGGTGTCTTTCGAGAATATGAGGAGAGTGGCAAGCTTATACAAAAAATGGGCTTAAGCATCGAAGTAAGTGGTGTTGATAGGGAATATTCTTATGGAAGTTTTTTAGAGCCAATCATAGGTTTCACTCACAAAGAGCAAAATCACTCCATTACTATTCCAAAAGGTGTTATAGGTATTGAAAAGTCCCAAGATTACATCCTAAAGGCAGGAAGTAATGGCTATATAACAGGCAGAAGAGATGTGGGCTTTAATGTAATTCATACTAAAAAATCCTATGATAAAAGACGTCTTGATGGCTTTGATGTGAGGCTTGGAATCCCTATAAGATTACAGCAAAAGATAGAAGAAATTATTGATGAGGCATTGCATAAGACAAATTCACAAGAAATTATCGTTGGAATCTTAAATCCTTACAATGGGCAAATCATTGCTCTAGCAACGACAAATAGATTTAATCCAAAGGCTATAAAAAAGAGTGATTACCCAAATCTTAAAATACAAGCCATAGAATCTTTTGAGCCCGGAAGCACGATTAAACCGCTTGTTTATTCAATTCTTTTGGAGAAAAAGCTTATAAATCCTTTGCAAAATATCGACCTTAATAATGGCTACTATAAAATTGGGCGCTATACGATTCGTGATGATACAGTTATGCCTTCAAATCCCACAATAGAGGATGTGCTTTTGCGTTCTAGTAATGTCGGAATGGTAAAACTCTCTATGCTTTTAAGTGGGCAGGAGTTTTATGATGGGTTAAAGAATTTTGGATTAGCTGAGCTTACGGGCATTGATCTGCCTTATGAAAAGGATGGGATTATGCCATCTGTTCGAGAGTTAAGCCAAGAATCTTCGGCAGCCAAGGCATCAGTATCGTATGGATATAAAGTGCGCGTAACTTTTATGCAGCTTTTAAGGGCATATGCGACTTTTGTCAATGGAGGATTTTTAATCGCTCCTCACATTACTCAAAATTTCATTGCCCCAAATGGACAAATATATGTCCCAAAACTTCAAGCACCAAAACAGATTCTCTCAAGTATGAACGCACAAAAAATGCAAGATCTTTTAATTAAAATCGTAGAATCTGGCACAGGCAAAGCCGCTAAAGTCAATGGTATTATCACAGGAGGTAAAACCGGCACAGCCAGAGTAGCTACTAGTGGTGGTTATAGCGAGAGTTATAATGGCTCATTTTTAGGATTTGCCAAAGATGGCAAAAAAGCCTATGTGATAGGCGTTGTTGTTTTTGGTTCAAGCGGTCAGCAGTATTATGGTAGCCAAACTTCAGCGCCAATTTTTAAGCAAATTGTTGAGTTGATGATTGCTCAAGGCTATTTAAAAGCATCAAATAAGGAAAAAAAATGAAAAAATCACAAAAATATTACCATTGGCTTTATTTGCAAAAGTTGGTTTGTGCGCTGAGAATATAGATCTTTGAAAGGACTTTCAAAAATCGTGGCTATGATGCGAAGATTATCTAGAGATTCTGGATTGTCAAGTTTGCAATTTATCATTGCAGAACGGAGGGGAGATTTTGGATTCCATTTTTAAGCTGATAGTAAGAAAAGATTCTTATTGGCATTACGCAAGATATGGTTATTAGTGATGATGATAAAGAGTTTCAAAAACCTTGTGAAGCTGGATTGCGAGGGTGTCATACATCATTAAGCGATAGAATCTAAAGATTTGATAATAACGGATTCTACTCCAGCCTCCAATCAAATGGAGGTTTGCCCATTTTGATAAAAGCTTCTTTTGCCTTTGTGAATACGCCACTTCCGATGAATCCTCTTGCAAGAGGACTTGGATGCGGAGCTGTGATAATGAAGTGCTTATGAGAATCTATGAGTGAGGCTTTTTGCTTGGCATAATTCCCCCATAACATAAAGACAATACTCTCCTTTTTTTGTGAGAGGTTTTTAATAACCGCATCGCTAAAATCCTCCCAACCAAAGTCTTTATGTGATCCTGCCTTGCCCTTTTGCACGCTAAAAATAGAATTTAAAAGTAAAGCACCTCTTTTTGCCCATAAAGTTAAATCCCCGTGATTTGGCATTGTGATTCCTAGAGTGGTTGTGATTTCCTTATAGATATTTTTAAGGCTTGGAGGAATTGGCACATTGCGCGGCACACTAAAGCTTAAACCCATCGCTTGTGGAATCTCTGTGCCATTATGCAAAATACTGCCGTGATAAGGATCTTGCCCTAGGATTACGATTCGAACATTATCTGGTGGAGTAAGATTAAAGGCGTTGAAGATGAGATTCTTTGGAGGAAAAATTATCTGCCCTTGTTTGAGTGCATTTTTATAACAATGGATAATTTTTTTATAATAGGGCTTATTCCATTCGTCTTTAAGAAAATCTTGCCATTGAGTATGTAGGGTTTTAGGGGCATCCATTATGTAACCTTTCTCAAACTATCAAGCTTATTATAAGATTTTTTTCTTCCGCTTTATTTAAATCTATTGAATTTTTAAAATATAACTTTAAAGTTCTAAATTTAAGACGATATTAAATGCAGTCTAAAGTTGATGTGTGGAGTTTTATAGTATAAGGAGATACAAAAATGATAAACACAACAAACAGGGCTTGGCATATCTTCAGAATCCTATTGATTACTGTCTTTATAGGTTCTGGCAGTATGCTTTTTGCCGGAGTTTATAAAATTAATACCCAAAAATCAAGAATTGGGTGGATAGGAAGCAAAGCTGGTGTTTTGGCTGTCCCAGGAGAGTTTAAGCAATATAGTGGAAAAGTATCCATAGATAAGAATAACAGGATTACACGATTAGAAGGATTGGTCAAGGTAGATTCTGTATCGAGTAACAACAACACTAGAGATAAGCATATCAGGGGTAGAAAGCTTATTGAGAGTAGCAAATATCCAAATATCAAATTTGTAATGACTAAATACCAAAAAATAAGCAACACAAAGGGTAAGGTTTATGGCACATTGACTTTGCACGGAATGAGTAAAAAGGTCACACTTGATAGCATATTAACCAAACAAGGCAAAGCTTATATCCTAAAGCTTAAAGGAGCTGTGGATATTAAAAAGGATTTTAGTATGATTAGCTATGCTTTTTTGCATAATACCGTTCAAATTGATGTAGAGCTGTTTTTACAATAATTTATAATGAGAGATTGCCATATTGAAAATATTTTAAATCACCATATTTAAAAGCCATTTCTGGCTCACCATTTACGTTATAGTCTTTGGTTTGTATTTTAATGTTTATTTCCTCATCTATTTGATAAAGCCCATATCTAAACTTGCTAATTGTATTCATCAGTAGTTTTAACAAAGCGTAGAATCTCACCAAATTCATATAAAATTTCAGTATCTGTAAGCTTATACTTTTATTTATAAAATCTTGCATTATTTTTGTAGCCAAACTATCGCCATCAAAGCATGACCATCTATGAATTTTTTAGAAATTAAATGTTGTGATTTCCAGTATTTAATTGGTAAAAAACAATATAGCTATCTAAATCATCACGCAAGAAGTATTTAAATCCACTCCAAATAAAAGCGTTTGCTATATCATTTGAGTAGCACCTTTAATCTCTTTTATCATCTCATCAATAACGAAGTTTTGTTTCCAATTAGAATTTTGCTTGCCTTGTTTTTTCTTTTGAAATTCTATGCTTGTTGTTTCTGCATAAGGCGGATTTTCATATAGTATTACAGCACATTTTGGATTATTAATATGTTTCTTAACAATAGGATTATCCATAATATCGCGTGTTAGTGCATTTGCACCGCTTAAAGAACCATCCGTATTTAATAAATCCTTAAATTTAACATTGCTTTTTGGCTTTGGCGGGATAATAGCTCTTACATGCCCGCCAAGCCCTATCTTTTAAAACTATCCATTCTTTTAAACCGGGGCTATTATAGCTTTAATTTCTTAAAAACACTTTTTATTTATCGTTAAAATTAAAAAACAAAAACCTAGAATCTTGCCAAATATCACAAGCTCAAAGATTCTAAAATAGGCTTTAGCAAAATGATCTATTCTTACTTCGCACTATATTTTTCTACCATAAAAACAGGATTGTAACTCTTTTTTGCTCGCCTAAGCCCCTCAATCCCTAAATCCTCCTCACGATTTGCATATAAATACTGATTAAATTCATTAGCAAGAAGTTGTTGATTGATAATCTGATATGCACCTAGAATCTTGTTATCTGCCTTTTCGATGTGGATTACAACCATTTCATTATTTATCACTTCACCAAAGCTAAAGCCTACAATTTTGCCATCAAGATGCACAAACCCGCCCTTAAGCCCAAGCCACTCCCAAGCTTCAAGGGCATTTTTAATGCCTAGATTCTCAGATTCTAGGGCTTTTGTTTGATTCGGATTAGAATCAAACCACTTTTGCGCGACACAAATCACATCTTTAGCATTGTCTTTAGAGATTTTTTCATATTTCCATTGAGGATAATTTAGCAAAAATTGATTGAGATGGTTTTTTTTCTTATGGTATTTGCGTCCGCTTAATGTGATGAGCTCAGAGATTGAATAGACATAATCAAAATTATCAACGCTTGGTGTAATTTCTAAATGTGGAAAAACTTCTTTTAGTGTTTCAAGATTACTAGATTCTATAGATTTAAAATGTGGCGCAATGCCACAAGATTGGCAATATTTGGCAATTTTTTGTAATGCTTGCTTTTTATCTCCAATGCCAATTGGAAAGAAAAAGTAGGGATTTTCATTTGGATAAGTTGTTTTCAAAATAAGCGTATTGTGCGATTTGGTGAATTCTATCTTGCGCGCGCAACTCCAGATAAACAAATTCCCAAAGCTAATATCTGAGATTTTATAATTTTCTTGCTTTAAATAAGAATCTAGTTCATTTTTTGTCTCAAGGCAAATTTGCGCAAACTCCATTATTTCCTCCATTATGATTTTATGCTTGCTGGATAGCTCCCAAGCCATTTAAGATGATTGGCTCTTTTTTCAAAAAGTTTTGCGATATGTTTATCTTGTATATGTCCGTCAAAATCGATATAAAATCCAAAACTAAAGTCGCTATTTGCACGAATTGGGCGAGAATCTAGCTTTAAGAGATTGATTTTAGCTTCTTTAAAATCCTGTAATAACTCCAAAAGTGCGCCAGGTTTGTTAAATCCGCTTGGCGTGGCAAATACTGAAGTCTTATCCCTTCCACTTGGTGCGACACTAAAATCACTCACAACCACAAATCGTGTTTTATTGTCATTAAAATCTTGGATATTATCAAACATTAGCGGAATAGTATAGATTTTAGCTGCGATTTTAGAGCAAATCGCAGCGCTGTTTTTATCATCATTGGCAAGCTGTGCGGCTTTGGCTGTGGATTCTACCGGGATTTGCTCAATTCCTAAAAGATTATAAGCACTTAAGAAATGACTGCATTGCCCAAAGGCGATGTCTTTAGAATATATGCGCTTGATTTGGCTTAAATGCTCACAATGCGAGGCAAAGTTACACTGGATTGGTAAAATCGCTTCAGAGATGATTTTTAAATCAGAATTCGCAAGATTATCTAT
>CBCPND010000068.1:0-5676 GCA_965120395.1 uncultured Helicobacter sp. | reverse complement strand
CTAAATCTTTCATATCTAGCCTTTAATTTGCTTGCAACATTGTAACAATTTCATATTTTATTTAAGCTGATTTTGGATTCTAGAATCTACTTTGAATGTTTTTGTTTTTCTTGCCCTTTTCTCCTGTAACTCTTAAGAATCCATCGCTATTAGTTTTAGTGGTATGGTTTGGTTGTGGGATATTGATGTATTATTTTTCTAATAACAAAACATTAGACCTATAATCAAACTAGATTTTATTCAGTCTATAAGCCAAATAAATATATGGAATTATAATATCTCGTATCCTAGAATCCTAGCCCACTGCAAGTCTTTGCCACATTGTATTGCTGTTGGCTTGCCTACGAATGAGAGCAATGGAATATCGCTAGGGCAGTCGCTATAAGCATAGGAATTTTTCAAATCAAATGCACTTATATCAAGTGTTTGTGTAAGTTTGTAGAGTTTGCGATGCTCCATAGTGTGAATGCCATCTATCTCACCATTTAAGATTCCATTATGCGTTTGCAGGCTGATGGCTACGACATTTTGTATATCAAAAGCTTTTGCAAACTCTTTAATATAAATCTCTAATCCTCCAGAGACGATGACTACAGTATGCCCAGCTTTTTGATGAAATTTTAGCTTCTTTATTACCTTTGCATTTGTTTTGGTTAATAGTTCATTTGCCACATATTCTTTTGCTAAATGTCTGGCTTGCTCTACGCTAAAGCCCTTTAGTTGTGGATAGCGCACAAACGGGAAATCAAAACAAGAAAGCTTCGTGTATCGATGAAGGCGAGGGAGGATTCTTGTCTGCCAGCGCAAAAGATGCTTTTTATAATGTGGATTTACCTTGCCTATCATATCCAAATAAGGCGGAATACTTTGAATAGAGACCAATGTCTCACAAAAATCAAAAATAGCTAAGATTTTTTGCATTCTAATCCTTTATTTTTTGTCATAATGTGTTTTGTCCCCAACACACTTAATAATACTTCAAAAACTTTTTGCATTTGTGGGCTTTGTGCCAATTGTAATTCTGAAATGATTAGGAATGATGTGGCGATAATCTCGTATAAATATTTGAGATTTCTCTAATAATTCATAAAGATTATCTTTGTGAGAGATAAGGACAAAATTTGTCTGTGAATCATAGGCTTTAATGCCCAGATTGCGAATCTTGCTAATAAACCACTCTCTTGCTTTTATCACCTCATTGACATATTTTTGCATATATTGAGTATCTTTAATGGCACACAAAGCGGCAATTTGTGCAAAAGTCGAGAGACTTTTGGAATTGCGCAATTTATTAAGAAAAGTTATATTTTCTGGATGGCTAATACAATATCCCACACGAAAACTTGCTAAACCAAAGGCTTTAGAAAAAGTGCGCGTGATGATAAGATTTTTATGTTTAGTTGTGAAAGGAGCTAAAGTTTGTTGGCAAAATTCATAATATGCTTCATCTATAAGAAACATTACTTGATTATGGGTTTGTATTAGATTGTGTAATTGTAGATTCTCATAAACCTTACCAGTTGGGTTGTTAGGATTGCAAATATAGACCATTTGTGGATTGCAACGCACAATCATCTTATGCAACGATTCAAAATCAAGCTCAAAATCTAATGCAAGAGAGAAAAACTCAATTTTAATACCGATCCCTTGCGCTCTTGCTCTGAAATTGTCATAAGTAGGCGCGATTATTAAAACCTTGGATTCTGTATCTAAAAAGGTTTGCAAAATGAATTCGTGTGCGCAATCCGATCCTGCAAAGATCTCAATTTGGCTAGAATCTACCTTTGTGTATTGAGATAAAAGCGCGTATAATTCTGTGTTGTGCGTGTTTGGATACCACTGCAAATAACCATTGTCTAAAAAATCCATTAGGGCTTGTCTAACCAAAGGAGAAGGCGGTAAAGTCGATTCATTCCAATCAAGCTTTAAGATATTTTCTTTGTGAGATAGATCCCAAATCTTATGAGAAATTGGAATATATGGCTTAAGGGCACGAACATATCGGTTGGCAAATGGCATAATAATCCTTTAATTGCCACTCATACTATGCCATAATGCGCCAAGCTTTTTATCCCATTCTTTAGGATTAAGCACTTCTGAACCACCACCGTGCGTGAAGGTAAGCTCACCTACATATACGCTATCATATACATCATACAAATCAACGCGCACATATGCAAATGGTAAAGCTAAAATATGTGAGACTTTATACATCATAGCCAAGTCTTTTGGCTTTTTAGGCAATTTTGTAATCTCGCTATTATCATATACAAAACCAAAAGGAGCCTTTTGCCAATGACAATCCATAATTGCACGCTGATAATTATCAAATCTATCTGTAGTTACTTGGATATAGTTATTTATATCATCGTTGCCAAAAATATGGAATTTATAAGTATCCGCTGGCTTTAAATTATTAGAAAATTTATGAAAACCGCCATTTTCAAATTTTTGAGAATCTTAAATATAAGAGGCAGGATTAGTAATCATTAAAAAATTAAAAACCCATAGCCCTTCAGAATTTGTATCACTTCTTAAACAAATCTCCCAAATTCCCAAGATTCCCGCCAAGCATATTTAGCGCTAAAGATTTCTTATTCTCTTCAACGCTCTTATACGCATCATTAAACGCCGCAATAAGCAGAATCTGCAAAGATTCCTTATCTTCAAGCAAAGAATCATCAATGTTTAAATCCACAACTTCCCCAGTGCCATTTATGCTTACACTCACCATTCCACCGCCACTTTTAGCAGTAAGCACGACATCTTTTGCCTTGTTTTGAAGCTCTTCTACATTCTTTTGCATATCACCAAGCATTGCACCTAGATTATTCATATCAAACATCTTTTATCCTTTTTTGTAGAATCTTGTTGTTTTCATCAACGAACACAACTTTAGGCTTGTGTGCTCTGCATTCTGCTTCATCCATATTCGCATACGCGATGATAATGATTGTATCGCCAATGCTAACTTTCCTCGCAGCAGCGCCATTTAAACACACTTCACCACTACCTTTTGCGCCATATATCACATAAGTACTAAACCTCTCTCCATTATTCACATCAACCACATCCACTTTCATTCCCTCCAAAATCCCAGCCGCCTCGCATAGATTCTCATCAATCGTGATTGAGCCCATATAATTGATGTTTGCATCGGTTACTTTTGCGCGGTGAATCTTTGAGTAAAGCATCTCAAAAACCATAAAATCTTCCTATAATTTAGTATCAATAAAGCCATCTTGTGGTAGTTTCACTTTCATTTCTTTCGGTAAATAGTGTAGAATTTTATCGAAAAAAATCTTATGTGAAAGCATATCGCCACACAAAAACACTTGATTAATCGCATAATTTTGATTCATATCGCGTGCAAAATTCCCTAAAAACTCCGCCATAGAATCTAAGATTCCATAACACAAACTCGCTTCATCAAGCAAAGCCAAGCGAAAACTCATACAACTTCGCAAGATTCTAGGAAAGTCAAGCTCTAAAAATCCTTTGTCGTTTTTAATAAGTTTATAATCAATGCGCGGTCCCTTATCGCGCACAAAAAGCTTGGCGTTATTGATGATCGTCTTTACGGCGTGTGCGCTAGAATCTTTAACATCGCAATAAAAAAGCACTTTTGCAATCACTTCAAAAAAGCCAATCAAAGAATCTAAATTATTATCGCTAGATTCTAGATTCTTAAATTGCGACATAATATCGCCAAATTGCGCGCTGTAATTTTGAATCAATTTATCGCCATCTTTATAAGATTTAAGCGTGCATAAAGTCTGATAAATAAAGCCAAAACGAAGCTTTATAACTTCATAAAATTTGTCATTATCATAAGTTAGAATCGCGCTTTTATGCGCGCTTGAGAGATAAAGCACAAGCTCTTTTGGATTATGAAGTTTGTCATTCGTGCTTTGTGGCAGGCTGTAATGGCGCTTAATAATCCAAAAAATATTTTTTGAGCTTTTCTTATCTTCGATAAATATGCCGTTTTTATCACAAACCAGAAGCTTATTTTTAGGGATTTGATATTTAAGCTTGTAATTAAAGGATTCTAAAATCTTAGAAGCCTTGGTTACAAAAACATACTCAACTCCATATTTACGCGCCACAACCCCAAAAAGCGCCAACATCAAATCAAATGCAAGGGTGCATTCCACTTCAACTTCGCCACTTTTAAGAAATGTATCCTTAAACACATCTTTAACACAAAGCTTCATACTTGGCTTCTCAAAGCTCGCTAAAATCTGGGTTTGAGCAGAATCTATACGCATAAAAGTCTGCAGCGCACTCACATCAAAAAACATCACAAAATTAGATTTTTGCAAGCTTAAATTTATCGTGCCTCTTTGCGTGTGAAAGGCAATGTCTTTATTATTCTTTAGATTTTGCACCATAGAGTCTAGCGTGCTATATAAATTATCAAAAGATGACGCACAAAACTTTTTAAATAGCCTTGCAAAGACTTTGCTATCGTTTTGGTTTTGTTCTGGATTTTCAATTTGTGCTAGATTCTTAAATTCTTTTAGCATTATTTGTATTTGCTTGACATCTGGAATCTTAGGCTTGGATTTTGGCTTTGTGTAGAATCTTTTAGGCAAGATTTTAGAATCTTTTGAATTTAGATTCTTAAGCTCCTTGAATCTAAAATAAATGCTTAAAGGCAGCTTCTCGCTCACAGAATTTGCAAATTCTAGAATCTGCTTATCAGTGGCTTGTAAAAAAAGGCAAAACTCAAATAAAGATTCTTGCTTATTAAAAGTTATGGCATATTTTAGTTTGTGGTGTGCTGCTAAAGCACATAAAATCGCTTCAAAATCATTTATTTTCGTGCGCGATTTTGTTGTTTGAAAAATAAAACAAAACAATCAAAATCTCCTAGAATCCCCTAAAAGAATCATTTGCGATTTGCTGAATTGGTATGTGATTTTGCCGCTTTATACTAAAGCCTAGATTCTTGATGTGATTTAGCGCTTCGCGCTCCATTGTTTCAAAGTTTAATAATAATTCGCTTGAAAGCTCAAAAGTGCTATCTTCACCGATAATTTTAGGAATCACACCAATAATATGCAAAGGTGGTAAATCACCCATAACTTCCATTAAGCGCAAAGTCTGTAACATCTCAACTTCGTGCGCGCTTCCAGCCCAAGTAACTTGCTTAGGCAAAGCAGAAAAAGGAAAGCTATATACATCGCCTATTTTTGCATCTTTGACATCAACGCTATCAAGCATCAATACATAATCATACTCAACAATAAGCGGAATCAAGGCTTGTGCCAGTGTCCCACCATCGATAAACTCTATCGAATCTTTAGGGGAACTAAAAGAATAATTCACCTTAAGATAATGTGCTAAATGCACGCCAATACCTTCATCTCCAAAGAGGATATTGCCAATGCCAAGCACAAGAACTTTCAAATAATTACTTTAAATTTTAAGATCTTTTTGATAGCGGATACCACTGATTATAGAATCTGCACCACCATTTGGATATTTTACTGAATTCCAAAAAACCAAATAAATATGCACAGGGATAAAAATCACAAAAGCCCAAGTCACGACATGATGGATAATCCTCACATTTGCCAAGCCTCCACACACTACCTCAACCCATTTAAAGCATACTCCAAGCACTGCTCCCAACCCACTATGATAAACATTTGCATAAAGAGCAACTCC
>CBCPND010000067.1:0-13708 GCA_965120395.1 uncultured Helicobacter sp. | reverse complement strand
TTTGCAAAAAGTCCATCACACTCTCTATGATCATTTGTCATATATTCTCGTATTTGCATATTCACTCCTCAAATCTAATTTAAATCGCATTCTAAATTAAAAAATTACTTTCTATAATTAACTAATGTTAATTTATTTAATGGCTATATTTTTAAATATTGATTTGTCTTTGCAAAGCTATTTTAAGATATGATACAAAATCCAAAAAGCAATTTTATGAAGGAGTTTTTATGAAAAAATCTTTAGTGGCGATGCTTTATTAGTTTCAAGTGATCAAATACTTGCTTGTGATTATTACGAGGATGAAAAAGTATTAAAAGAAGTAGTGGAAACTGGGGCTTACAAATCAAAAGATACAACAGGCAAACTATGCTCGAACGATAAAAGAAATGTTATGCCAATTAAAAATGGCAAACCAGAAGGTTTTGCTAAAGAATACTACGAATCTGGTGCATTAGAAGCTGAAATAAATTTTAAAAATGGAAATAATGGAAGGTTTGGCAAAATGGTATTATGAATCTGGAATATTAAAGGCTAAAGTAAAGTTTAAAAATGGCAAAGAAGAATGGGTTAAGTATTATGATAGATTCGGCAATGTAGAGTATGAAAGAAAACAGAAATAATGGTGAAAGAATAGATTAAAGCTTTATAAAGTTTAATTATTTTTATAATGCTTTTTAAAGACAAATAAATATTTTGGTTAATGAAAATATAGCCTAGTTAATATTTAAATCATCGCAAATATCGTGCGTACGTTAATAATGTATAATAAAAGAACACTAAAGATTTTAATTTTTATGCTATGATTCGAGCTTTAACTTATCAATATTACAATTACTTAACTTGAGGAAAAGAGGGATTTATGGGATTAACATTAGGCATTGACATAGGAAGCACGACGGCTAAAGTCGTGCTAATGGATGATGATGAGATTATTTTTAGGCATTATGAGCGGCATTACTCAAAAGTGCGCGAGAAAAGCATAGAGATTGTCGAAGGGCTACGCGATATCATCGGCGATAGGGAGTTAAAGGTTTCCATCTCTGGATCTGCTGGGTTTGGAATCTGCAAGGCTGTGGGCATTGACTTTGCACAAGAAGTTTTTGCTACTGCGGAGGCGATTAAGTTTTTAGAACCAGATACAGATGTAGTCATCGAGCTTGGCGGAGAAGATGCAAAGATTCTATTTTTAAGTGGTGGGACCGAAGAACGGATGAATGGTTCTTGTGCTGGCGGGACGGGCGCATTTATCGATCAGATGGTAACGCTTCTTGCCATTGATGCAAAGACATTTGATGAAATTTCCTTGCAATATAAGAAAATCTATCCTGTGGCAAGTCGCTGTGGTGTGTTTGCTAAAACTGATGTGCAACCTTTGCTAAATCAAGGTGTAAATAAAGAAGACATAACTGCGAGCATCTTCCAAGCAGTCGTAGATCAGACAATAAGCGGACTTGCGCAAGGGCGTAAGATCAAGGGTAAAGTGATGTTTTTAGGCGGTCCTTTATTTTTCTACAAAGGATTGCAAAAAAGATTCCAAGAAACCCTAAAACTTGATGATGAACACGCAGTATTCCCAGAATATGCGCAGTATTCTGTGGCAATTGGTGTGGCACTTTGTGCAAGATTAAATTCTCAAAGTTTTACTTGTGATTCGCTTCTTCAAAAGCTTCAAGAATCTAAAAATGTCGCTTCAAGCAATAAATATCTAGAACCACTTTTTGCCAACAAGCAAGAATATCAAGAATTTATCGCACGACACAATAGCGCTAGTATCGATGAGATAAGCATTGATGAAGCTTATGAAGAAAATGGCTTTAAAAGCATAGATGCCTATATGGGCGTGGATTGCGGAAGCACGACAACAAAACTTGTGTTGCTTGATTCATTTAATAGAATCATTTATCAATTTTATAATTCTAATCAGGGGAACCCCGCAAGCGTGATTCACGAACAGCTGCGTCATATTTATGAGAACTTTGGCGATAAGATAACCATCAAAGGAAGTGCAGTAACTGGTTATGGTGAGGAGCTTATAAAGGCTGGATTTAACCTTGATACTGGGCTTGTAGAGACTATTGCACATCTTAAAGCCGCACAACATTTTAATCCAAAAGTGGATTTTATCATCGACATCGGCGGGCAGGATATGAAATGCTTTTATATCCGCAATAAAACCATAGATTCTATTATGCTTAATGAGGCTTGCTCAAGTGGATGTGGAAGTTTTATAGAAACTTTCGCACATTCAATGGGCTATGATGTGCAGACATTCTCGCAGTTTGGGCTAGATTCTAAAAATCCAGTAGAGCTTGGCAGTCGATGCACTGTATTTATGAATAGCTCGGTTAAAGAAGCGCAAAAAGAAGGTGCAAGCATTGAGGATATCTCGGCTGGGCTTTCAATGAGTGTGGTTAAAAATGCGATTTATAAAGTAATTCGCGCGCGCGATGCGGATGATTTAGGTAAGCAAATTGTCGTGCAAGGCGGGACATTCTTAAATAACGCAGTGTTAAGAAGCTTTGAGAAAGAAATTGGGCGCAATGTAATCCGACCTAAGATTAGCGGACTTATGGGGGCATTTGGTGCGGCATTATACGCTAAAGGATTAAATCTTAAAACCTCTGTTATTATGACAAAAGAGGCATTAGAGAACTTCAAACACACTGCAAAAGCCACTGTGTGCAAGATTTGCGGGAATAATTGCAATCTTACAATCAATCAATTTAGCGATACCTACGGATCAAAGAAATTCATCTCTGGGAATCGCTGTGATAAGCCTTTAGGATTTAAGAAAATCATAGCCTTGCCTAATTTATATGAATACAAGCTTCAAAAACTAAGAGATCTTTTTGCTTATAAGGATTTTAATAAAGATTCTAGCGTTGTGAAATTTGCCTCAAAAGGCAAAATTGGGATTCCGCTCGGGCTTAATATGTATGAGAATCTACCATTTTGGCACACGCTTTTAAGTGAGCTAGGCTATGAAGTAATCGTCTCTGATATGACTACGCGCAAGACATTTGCTAAAGGGCAATACTCCATTCCAAGCGATACCGTGTGCTATCCTGCAAAGCTTCAGCACGGACATATTGAGAATCTAATGGATAAGGGTGTGGATATAATTTTCTATCCTTGTATGAGCTATAACTTTGAATCAGATTCTAAGCACAAAGATACAAGCACAAATAATTATAACTGCCCAGTTGTGGCGTATTATCCAGAGCTTTTAAATGCAAATGTCGATAGATTGCGCGAAGTGTGCTTTTTGTATCCTTATGTGGGGCTACATAAAAAAGATGATTTTTATAAAAAATCGCTAGATTTCTTTGTCAAAGAGCTTAAGGTTTCTAAGAAAGATTACGCTAAAGCACTTGAGAAAGCATACACTTTTAGAGAACAATGGCTTGATGATATTCAAGCAGAAGGCGAGCGCGTGCTAGAACACATTAAACAAAACAACCTTAAAGCCATCGTTTTAAGCGGTCGTCCTTATCACATTGACCCTGAGATTAACCACGGCATAGATAAGCTTATAAATTCTTTAGGGCTTGTGGTGTTAAGCGAAGATAGCATCTCGCATTTAGCGCAAGCTAAAGATTTACAGATTCTCAATCAATGGAGTTATCACTCAAGGCTTTATAATGCCGCTGAATTTGTATGCGAGAATCCAAACATCGAGTTTGTGCAACTCGTGAGCTTTGGGTGCGGGATAGATTCTATCACGACTGATGAAGTGCGTGCGATTTTAGAATCCAAAGGCAGATTTTATACGCAAATCAAAATTGATGAAATCAGCAATCTTGGCGCGGTTAAAATTAGAATCCGCTCGCTTCTTGGCGCGATGGAAGAGAACTCAAACAAAAAGAGCGAGAATCTCTCAAGCATTCTATTTTATAACCAAGCCCAAAAAGAAATGCGCAAAATAATGGCATTTACAAACTAAACTACACATAAGGAATAACAATGATACAAAAAATTTCAATGCCACAACAAAGCTTTATAAATTTTCAAGCACCAAATGCTGGCTCTGCTAGCCTTCCAAGTGCGCAGAAATGGAATGTAGGAATAAGCAATAATGATGCGGTTTTAAAAAATAATCGTGAGATTATCAAAGTGCCTTTTACGAAAGAGATGAAAGAGACACACACAATTTTAGTGCCAATGATGTTGCCAATACATTTTAGATTTTTGGTAAATATCTTGCATCTTCACGGTTATAAGGCAGAGCTTTTACATAATGATGGCACGGGTGTGGTAGATGAAGGGCTTAAAAATGTGCATAATGATACTTGCTATCCCGCATTACTAGTGATTGGTCAAATGATTGATGCGCTTAAAAGTGGCAAATGGGATCTTGATAAGGTAGCGTTACTTATCACGCAAACTGGGGGTGGCTGTCGCGCAAGTAATTATATTCACTTATTGCGTAAGGCTTTAAATAAATCCGGGTTTGGGAAAATCCCTGTAATCTCACTTAATTTTAGCGGACTAGAAACGGATCAAGGCTTTAATGTTACACGCCCAATGCTTCAAAATTTCTTATCAGCTGTTGTTTATGGAGATTTGCTAATGCACATCTCTAATCAGTGCAAATCTTATGAAATCAACAAAGGTGATACTGATAAAATGGTGAGTAAATGGGTGGAGCGCATCACAACTCCGGGCACAAATGCCGGACTTACAAGCTACAAAGCCCAAAAGCAAGATATGCAAGAGATTTTGAATGATTTTGCATCAATTCCAATGAAGCGCGAGAAAAAGGTGCAAGTAGGCATCGTTGGTGAGATTTATATCAAATTCTCACCACTTGGAAATAATAACTTAGAAGATTTCTTGCTTAGCGAGAATTGCGAAGTCGTGATACCGGGCTTTTTAGATTTTTGCCTGTATTGTATAAATGACAGCATTGTTGAAAATAAAATGTATGGCGGAAAGATAAGCACAAGGCTTATTTATAGGGTGGTGTTTGAGTATTTTTGCAAGAAGCAAAAAGATATGATAAATATGATTAAGAAACACGGCATATTCCGCGCACCTTCAAGCTTCAAGCATACAAAAACCCTTGTAGATGGCTATGTAAGTGAAGCGATGAATATGGGCGAAGGCTGGCTTTTGACCGCTGAGATGTTAGAGCTTATCGAGCAAGGCGTGAATAATGTCGTTTGCACGCAGCCTTTTGGCTGTCTGCCAAACCACATCGTAGGACGCGGAATGATGAAAATTATCAAAGAGAAAAACCCTCAAAGTAACATTGTCTCTATCGATTACGACCCAAGTGCGACAAGAGTTAATCAAGAAAACAGAATCAAGCTTATGCTATCAAACGCTAAAAAAGAGCTTGAAAGCTCATCGCTTAAGAAGTCTTAAACAAAATCTAACACAAAGGGAGAGTAATTATGAAGCTAAAACAAGCATTAAAAAACCTTAGAAATAGGCTTTTAGGGGGGGGGTAGATCAAATCTATAAAGATTTGCAATTTGTAAAATCCCTTTTACTCAAAACTCACGCTAAAGATTTAAATACACTTTTTGATGTAGTGTATGAGACAAATATGTGGGGAAGCGGCTCTGGAAGTGGCTCAAATGAGAATCTATGCAGAGACTATGTGATATTTTTGCAAGAGTTTTTCAAATCTCACAATATCAAAAGCATTATAGATGCGGGCTGTGGAGATTGGCAGTTTTCTAAAAACATAGATTTTAGCGGGATTGCTTATCAAGGCTTTGATGTTGCTTCTTTTGTCATCAATGCAAATGCGCAAAAATATAGCGCACAAAATATCACATTTCACCTTTATGATGGGGATTTTAGCAAGCTTCCAAGCGCGGATTTGCTACTTTGTAAGGATGTTTTACAGCATTTGCCACTTGATAAAATTAAAGAATTTATAAGCATCTTGCCAAAATTCAAATATGCCCTAATCACAAACGACATAGGGCAAAATCATAATACTGAGATTCTACCTACGCAATGCAGAAATCTTGATCTGCGTAAAGAACCATTTAATCTTGATTGTGAGATTGTCTTTAAGATTCAGCAAAACCACCCAAAATCTTGGGGTATAGAATCTAAGCCTGTGATGTTGTGGGTTAATAAACTAAGGCTCTAATCACACCAATATAAGCCTTGATTCTCAAATGTAAGGCTTTTAAGTGCTTAATCTACTTTATGTTATAATTTTATGTATAGCAATTAGAATTTAGAGAGAAGCAAATATGAAAACCATCATAAAACCTCACGAAAAAATTTCTGCAAACTTTGAACTATTTTTAAAAAAAGAGGGTAAAAAAGCTTATGTAAAATTAAAAACTTTTTTTGAAACACAAAAACAAGAATTCTATGAATCTAAAATAGAGGAATTACAACAAAGAGGAATAAATAAGCAAGAAGCTATTATTAAAGCTCGTCAAGGTTGGGTAAGTGTCATAGGAAGAAGTTTAGAGCTTGTTATAGAGATTTTGATAAAAGACTTTTGCAAGCAACACGACATTAAGACCACGAATGATAAAATTTTGCGAGCTAAAAATTCTGAGCTTAGTAGTGAATTGGATTCTGTCAAGAGATTATTATTGGTTCATTTTGGAGAATATAGTCTTTTGCCGGATGGCGATATTATTCTTTATAAATCAAAACCACAAATTAAAATTCTGGCTATTCTATCTGTAAAAAATTCTTTTAGGGAGCGCTATACGGAAACTCCTTATTGGAAGCTTAAGCTTCAAGAATCTCCACTCACAAAACACATTAAAGTTTTTATGATAACACCTGACAATGATGATGAAATTGGCTTTTGTAAAAACCCTAAAAAATCACGTATCGTGATGGAATATGAACTTGATGGTATTTATTTAGCAAAAGATAAATATGATGCAAGCCATAAAATAAAAGGCATAGAATCCTTGATACAAGATTTAGAGAAACTTGTATGACCCAAACGATTCCATCTATTAGCACACATAAAGAATTTTTTCGCTTCAATGATTGTGTCTTGTTTCAAGGAAATGTGTTAGATAAAAGCAATTTTAAAAAAGCTTTTTTTGATTTAGGGATTACTTCACCACCATACAATGTAGGTATTAACTACAATTCTCACGAAGATTTATTAAGTTATGAAGAATATTTGACTTTTAGCAAGAAGTGGTTAAAGAACTGCTATTTCTGGGCTAAAGATGGCGCTAGATTTTGTCTTAATATTCCTCTAGATAAAAATAAAGGTGGTCAGCAAAGCATAGGTGCGGATTTAACGCATATTGCCAAAAGCGTAGGATGGAAATATCACAGCACAATTATATGGAATGAAGGGAATATCTCAAGACGCACAGCTTGGGGAAGTTGGCTATCTGCGTCTGCTCCGTATGTCATAGCACCAGTAGAACTTATATTAGTGCTTTATAAAGGAGAGTGGAAAAAGAAAAATAAAGGCGAAAACGATATAAACAAAAAAGATTTTATGGCTTGGACAAATGGACTTTGGAGCTTTAATGGAGAATCTAAAAAACGTATCGGACATCCTGCTCCATTTCCAAGAGAATTACCTAAGCGATGTATCAAGCTTTTTTCATTTATTGGTGATGTGATATTTGATCCATTTTGTGGAAGTGGAACAACCCTTTTAGAAGCAGATTCTAACAGACGCAAGGGTATAGGATTAGAAATTGATAAGAAATATTGCGAATTGATTAAAAAAAGAATAATGGAGAATAGCAGGTTATTATAAAAAGTATTTTGGAAAAATGATTAGATAGATTTTACTTGAATTTATAATGTAAATTTGCTATCGCTAGCGCTTAACAAACACTTTAAGTGAATTGGGCTATAATCCATTAAAAGTTAGAATCTAATGAAATCTCTAATCCTACAACAAAACAGGAGAACTTAATGAATAATGTCCAGATTTTAGTCCTAGACTTTGGCTCTCAATACACACAGCTCATCGCACGCAGATTGCGTGAATTTGGCATTTATACTGAGATTGTGCCCTACTTTGAAAAGTTGAATTCTATTATAGAGAAAAATCCTAAAGGCATAATCTTAAGTGGTGGACCTGCGAGTGCGTATGAAGAAGACGCATATAAACCAGATTCTAGAATCTTTGAGCTTGGTGTGCCAATTCTTGGAATCTGCTATGGAATGCAGTATATCGCGCATTTTTTTAGCGGGCGCGTGGTTAGAGCTGAGGCGCAAGAGTTTGGCAAAGCAAAGCTAGAGATTCTATCTTCAATCAAAGAGCCAACGCTTTTATTTGAAAATGTAAAGCAAGATTCTATCGTCTGGATGAGCCACGCTGACAAGGTTGAGCAAATCCCGCAAGGCTTTAGCGAATTAGCCAAATCTGGCAACACACATTACTGCGCCATAGCAGATTTTAAGAAGCAAATTTATGCCCTGCAGTTTCACCCTGAAGTCGTGCATAGCGAGTGTGGCGGACAAATCTTACAAAATTTCGCAGTTAAAATCTGCAAGGCTAGCACGGATTGGAATATGAAAAATTTCATCTCTTATGAAATAGCTAAAATCCGCAAAATCACAGGGCTAGAATCTATTGATAGCATTGAAAAACAAAATGTTTTAGATTCTAAAAAATCACAAAATTCACAAATTGTAGATTTTAAAAATCATCAAGGACGCAGTGTTTTGAGCGAGAAATTGGGGTTTTATGAGGCTGAGCAAGGGAGTTTCCTAGAAGATAATGACCAAAATCAAGCCAAAGCAATCCACAATTTCTCGCCAAAAGACAAGCTCAAAGCCCAAGAGACAATACCCCATAAACAAAACAGCAAAGTGCTTTGTGCTGTGAGTGGAGGTGTAGATTCTAGCGTTGTAGCTACGCTTCTTTATCGCGCCATTGGGCAGAATCTCATTCCTATTTTTGTCGATACTGGGCTTTTACGAAAAGGTGAAAAAGAAGCTGTGGAGAAGATGTTTAAGCAAAATCTTAAAGTGCCTTTAATTACGATTGATGTAAGCGATAAGTTTTTAGGACTTTTGAAAGGCGTTATCGACCCTGAGAAAAAGCGCAAAATCATTGGCGAGACCTTCATCAAAGTCTTTGAGCAAGAAGCAAAAAAACGCAACGCCAATGGCGAGATAAAATTCCTCGCACAAGGCACGCTCTATCCTGATGTCATAGAATCTGTAAGCGTAAAAGGTCCTAGCCAAACGATAAAATCTCATCACAATGTCGGCGGACTGCCAGAATGGATGAAGTTTGAGCTTATTGAGCCGTTGCGCGAGCTTTTTAAAGATGAAGTGCGCGCTTTGGGACGTGAGCTTGGTATGCCAGAATCTATGCTTATGCGCCATCCATTTCCCGGACCCGGACTTGCTATTCGCATAATGGGCGAGGTTACGCGGGAGGATTTAGATATTTTACGCGAGGCGGATTCTATATTTATTGAAGAATTACACAAGTGGAATCTATATAATAGCGTGTGGCAGGCGTTTTGCGTGCTATTAAATGTCAAAAGTGTAGGCGTGATGGGCGATAATCGCACTTATGATAATACAATCTGTCTGCGTGCTGTGGAAGCTCTTGATGGGATGACGGCAAGTTTCTCACACTTGTCGCATAGCTTTTTAGAATCTGTCTCAAATCGAATTATAAACGAAGTAGAAGGCATAAATCGTGTCGTTTATGACATCACTTCAAAGCCTCCGGGCACGATAGAATGGGAGTAAAATGACATTCACAAATCGTGTATTCTATAAATCTAGTACCAATATGAGCGAAGTGGCAGATTGCAGCGTGCAATTAATTATCACTAGTCCACCTTATTTTAATGTTAAAGATTATACTAAAAATGGCTATCAAAACATCAAGCATTCAGAATCTAAAAGCAACGATTTAGGCGCATTACAAGATTATAATAGTTACATCAATGGTCTCTTGGAAGTTTGGCAAGAATGCTTTAGAGTGCTAAAACCAAATGGAAAGCTTTGCATAAATGTCCCGCTAATGCCAATGTTTAAAAAAGACATAAATACACATTATAATAGACATATATTTGATTTGCAAAGCGATATTCAACACTCCATATTAAAATTTACACCATTTTTTCTACTAGATCTATATATTTGGAATCGCACAAACACTACCAAAAAGCTTATGTTTGGTAGCTATCCATATCCTAGAAATTTTTACGCTCAAAATACCAGCGAATTTATCACTATATATGTTAAAGATGGCAAACCGGATACGCAGATTCCAAACAAGATAAAAGAGCAAAGCAAACTCACACAAGCAGAATGGGTAGAATATACTAAGCAAATTTGGAATATTCCTATACCCAATAAAAGCGATATAGCCTTTGGCAAGCATCCAGCTATAATGCCAAGTGAAATCCCTTACCGCCTTATTAAGCTTTTTAGTTTTGTTGATGATGTTGTGCTAGATCCATTTGCTGGAAGTGGCACAACCCTAAGTGTAGCAAAAGAGTTAGGAAGAAAATATATAGGCTATGAATTATATAGGCATTACAAAAAAATAATAGATAAAAAAATAGTGGGGGAAAAATGCTAGATTTTAGAAAATTAAATACAATTTATATATGTGATGTCTTTATGTTTTTGCAATCCTTAGAAGACGCCTGCATAGACTTAGCTATAGTAGATCCACCGTATAATCTAAAGATAGCTAGTTGGGATAATTTTAAAAATGAAGAAATTTTTTTAGATTTTAGTTTTAAATGGATAGATTTAATGCTAAAAAAACTAAAACCAAATGGAAGTTTTTATATTTTTAACACGCCTAAAAATTGTGCTTTATTTTTGCATTATTTGCAAGATAAAGCATTTTTTCAAAACTTTATTACTTGGTATAAAAAAGATGGACTAAGTTATAGTAAAAGACGATATGTGAACAATCAAGAAAGCATTTTATTTTACACATTGGATTCTAAACAATATTATTTTGATTATGAAAATATTAGGATTCCTTATGAATCCACACAAAGAATAGCACACGCTAGAAAAAATGGTATTTTAAAAAATGGTAAAAGGTGGTATCCAAATCCTAATGGCAAGCTTTGTCCTGATGTGTGGGAAATTGTAAGCCAAAGACATAAGCAAAAAATAAATGGAAAAACACAAAAGTTAGCCCATCCAACACCAAAGCCAAAAGAGATAATACAGCGAATGATAAAAGCAAGTAGTAAAGAAGGCGATTTAGTGCTTGATTTATTTGCTGGAAGCGGTATGACCAGTCTTGTAGCAAAAGAATTGGGGCGCAATTTTATAGGTTGTGAAAATAATAAAAACTATGTTGATACCAGTTTAAATACGCTTGTTGTAAGGAGATAAAATATGAATGAATACCTAAAACAAATTTTACAAATAGATAGCTCAAAAAATTGCCTTAAGTTTTTGGTAGATAGATTGCAAAGCGTTAATTACAGGGGTATACAAATTTCACAGCATAATCGCTATACGAAAGATCAGATCTTAATAATTTTGGAAGAAATTTATAATCTTTGCAGTGAAAATCTTATGCAAATTCGTACTACTGACTTAAGTAAACGACCTTGCAATATAGAAGGAGAAGAATTATATGCACAGCTTACGCATAATATTGCCTCTAAATTGGATCGTTGCACACAAGATTCTTTGCGCAAAAATATTTTTGTAGATATGCATAGAATGAATCTTTTAAAACGATTTAATAAAAATAAAAAACCTGTATCGCCATTTGCTAAGGGTATTAAAAAATATATTGCTTTGAGCGAGGAAGGCATAGAACTGCTGTTGGCTAAAGATGATATTTTTACACAGAATTTACTTTATACAAGAGCATTAGAAAATCTTTTTAGAGGATTTGGAGAGGAAATATTATATATCATTTTAGAACTAGATTCTCACTTTATAGATCTGTATGAAATATTATTTTTCGCAACTTTTATTAATCAAAAGTTAAATGGTAAAATCTACACACGAAGCGATATTATAGGATTTATAAAAGAATATAGAATGTTAAGCAAATTTAGTCAAAATAAACTAAAAGAAGACGTAAAAAATTATTGTAATCCCAATAATTTTAGTGGAGACAAAACACAAAAAAGAGATTTTCATAACTGGCTAAATGAGACACAACAAATAGTAAGTATTCTTACACAAATGGTATACTTTGAATACAATAAACAAGATAAAAGACTATATATACGCACTGGAAAAGATGGAGTATTTGAAGATAAAACAAAACTAAAACGCTCTTTAAAGCAAAAGCAGGAATATTTTTCACAACATAATATTTTAAATAAAACTAGAGGTTTTGAATTACACCATATTGTGCCATTATGCTTTGCTAAAAGCAAAATAGAGTTTTATACCATAGATGATTGGAGAAATTTAGTATATATAGATGCATATTCACATGCACAAATTACACAAAATAATAATGCAAATATTAAGCTTAGCTTTAGTGAAAAAGATGCTATTTTTAGTGATTACGAAAATGATAAAGTAAAATGCACATATAATAAAGAGATAAAATATAACCCTGACAAACAAAATGAAATGCTTGATTACAATAATAAACTTTTATCTGATAAAGGACACCAATCAATATGATTACAATATCATTCAAGCCTCCGGGCACGATAGAATGGGAGTAAATTATGAAAAAATATAAAACATTTTTAAAACCCTCTTGCTTTTTTTGAAATTCAAGCTATACTATATTTAGCAATTTAATTGCAAAACACTATAAACAAACAGAAAGGAGCTTAAATGAAAAGCCTTAAGAAAATGTTAGCACTCACAAGTGCTTTGGGGGTATTATCCTCACCTTTAATGGCACTAGAAGTGTATAATGAGAATGATAAGAAGCTAGAGATCTATGGTTCTATCCGTGTTTTTGTAGGAGGAGCAGGGTATAGTCAGGATCACTCTAGTGGAGGTAATGCTCTTTATGGACTTCAGACCAACTCCCACATAGGAATATTAGCCACTATTGGTAAATTCAAAGCCACAGCCGAGCTGGGCTCAGAAGAAGCAGGTATTGCCTCTACCGCTGATACTACACCTGGCTTTAGGCATTTATATGGAGAGTATGACTTCGGCAAGGGTGGTAAGTTACTTGCAGGTAAGACAGATACTCCAACCATACTTAATGGCTTTGCATTATCTGATATAACAGGCAATGATGATGGGGCAGACGGCTATGGTACTTTCCCTGCAGGACACCGCAAAGTGCAAATCCGCTACACTATCGCTGGATTAGCTATAGCATTAGTAGAAGATAATTTAGGTTCAGGCAGGGTAGAAAATAATGCTGTGCCTAGAATCTCAGTTGCCTGGTCTCATAAAACAGAATCTACGAAGCTCCAGATCGGTGGCTCTTATAAATACTATAATTCAAAATCGAGTGGATTAAATACTGATAGCAATAATAGATTATCTAAATCTGCATTCCACTTGATTGCTGCTATGGAAAAAGATTTTCAAAAGTTCTACTTTACTAGTGCAATTAATTATGGTATGAATGCTGACCTTTATGGCGAGCAACGCACTAGTATAAATTTGGCTAATTTTGAATGGACATCTATTACTCCTTCTTATAGTTCAGGCACGGATGTCCATAGGGCTGGTATATACCTAGAAGAAGGGTTTAAGATCTCTGACAAAGTTAAAGCAGTGATTGGCTTAGGCTATCAAGCTACTTGGACTAACAAATCAAGCGATGGGTTAATAAACACCTATATGGTAATGGCTC
>CBCPND010000066.1:0-50174 GCA_965120395.1 uncultured Helicobacter sp. | reverse complement strand
TTCTACAAGCACAATCACAACACCGGGAATCCAATATTTCACATACAATAAAACCTTTAAAAAGATATACTTTAATGTTGGCTGTTTGGAAAATGGGAAGTTTATACCTGTTTGGGATGGATTTGCAAGCACGCTCCTCAATGTTTATAATGAAAACACGAGAGTGATTATCGATGGTCTTATATCTCTCATAGGAACAGACTTTAAGGGAGAGGTTTATATATCGGATTTAATTCGATATTTGAAAGGAGAAGATGTAGTGGAATCTTGGTCTATTTTAGATGATTTCTAAAACTTCGCAAAATAAACATATGTTATCAAAAATATAACCAGCCCCCTATAATGCCAGAAAATAATAAGGAGTCTTATTATGGTATTTTTATATCCATATATGCTGATTTTACATTTGATTTGTGCGATTATTTTTCTGGGATTTATTTTCACTGATGTGGTGTTATTCTCGCAGGTTAGGAAGATTCTAGGGGAAGATATGGCTGATAGGATGTTTGATGCTATCTTGAAGCGCGGGCGCAAAATTATGCCCCTATGCCTTATCACACTTATCTTAACAGGTGGCATAATGATAAGCCGATACATCGGAAGCGAAATTGGAGTTTTTAATACGATGATCCAAAAGTTCTTAATGCTTAAGGTTTTCTTTGCATTTTTAATTGTAATGATGGTTATATGCTCTTTTTATTTTCATTTTAGCAAGAAACCAAAGGGTAAATTTATGACTTGGCTGAATAAAAACACTCATTTTTTTGCGCTATTTTTTGGGGCTTGTATTGTCGTGCTTGCCAAAATGGCTTTTTGGCTTTGAAGTAAATTAAAGATTATCATTACTTGTGATTTGAATGCTTGCAATGAGAGAGTGCCTGCAGGGCGATCTCTTTATCATCAAATACAATCGTCTTATCTCCTAGAATCTGATAATTCTCATCGCCCTTACCTAAAATTAACAATACCCAATCGCGAGAATCTCGCAAGTCGCATAAATCCTTTATAGCTTGATAAATCGCTTCTTTTCTATCTGCTTCATAAATCACAGGCTTTGCCGGATTTGGCGGGATTCCACGCTTTATGTCTTGCATAATGTCATCTGGATTCTCGCTTCTTGGATTATCGCTTGTGATATAGATTCTATGCGCGTATTTATATGCACAAGCACCCATTTTAGGGCGCTTGATTCTATCTCGATCACCCCCAGCACCAAAGATAACACTTATTTTCTTATGCTTAAAACTCTCAAAAATCTGTGCCATCCCATCTTCAGTATGTGCGAAATCAACGATAACAAGTGGATTTTGACTAATAACTTCCATTCTCCCAGCAACCCCACCAAAATTCTCCAAACAACTTGTAATTTGTCCCAAAGCAACATCTGGCAAAATCTGCTTAACACAAAGAATCGCTCCAATGGCGTTATATAAATTATGCTTGCCATAAAGCCTTGTTTGTAAAATGGCTTGCTTAGAATCTAGCGCACTTTTAAGGCTTAAATGCGCTAGAATCCCAGAATCTAAACTTCCAGAATCCAAGCTATATGTATCAACTTTTAGATTCCCGATATTTTCGATTCCATAAGTGAAGGCATTTTGCGGGTTAAATTTAGCATTTTTCTCATCGGCATTTATGATTTTTAAGCCAGAATCTTGTAAAAAGCTATTTTTCACGCGTATATATTCTTCTTTAGTTTTGTGATAATCCAAATGATCGCTTGTGATATTTGTCAAGACTTTTGCTATAAATGCAAGTCCGGCAATGCGCTCTTGATCTATGGCGTGAGAGCTTACTTCCATAACCAAAAACTCACAATCATTAGCTAATTCTATATCCTTATAAAGCTCCAAAACTCTGGGCGTTGTAAGACCTTTTGGTTTGATTTGCGCATCGTTTTTAAACATCCCGCGCGTGCCTAAAAGTGCGCAAGTTTTCCCTAAATCTAAAAGTATAGAATGAATCATTGCTGCGGTTGTTGTCTTGCCGTTTGTGCCGGTTATGCCAATTATTTTTGGCATTTTAGGAAAAAGGCTTTTTAGCTCGCTAGATTCTATGAAATCAATGTCTTTTAGCATAAATTGCGCATTGCGCTTGGTTTTGACAAAAAGTGTGTGAGAATCTAGCTCTCTTGAATCATCACTTAAATATTGATATTTCTTGCCGTTATGCTTGCAGGTTTTAGGGATTTTCATTGAGGCTTCTTTTGCTTGTAAAATACATCTTGCATAATATCTAATATCGCCTCATCATAAGCGATGCTTGGCATATCTTCAATGTATGAAAGCGCGATGTTCTCAAAGCCATTTAAAATCAAATCCTTTAAAAAGCAGTGAAAATCATCCCTTGAAGTGAAAATAATTTTCGTGCTAAAGATGAGATTCTCAAAGACTTCTTTGAAGCCATTTTCATCGCACATCACGCGAAAATCCCTATAGGATATGCCATTTAGCTTTTCAGATTCTAGATTCTCTTCTTTTTGAACAATTTGGGAGATTTGGTTTAGATTCTCATCAAAAGAGCGCAAGATTGATAGCATTTGCTTTTGGATATTTGGTTTATCTTTGCGTAATGAACTTGCAAGCAAAATGCGATAAAGCTCTAAAAATACTTCGGCTTTTTTAGGAAAATCAAGCGCTATATCAGCTATAAGCACGCCAATTCTTGCTTCCAAATCATCGCAATCAAGGCTTAACGCTTGCGAAAAGCAATCTAAAGCTACCGTATGTTTGCCTTCATCTAGTGCTTTAAAGCCTTTTTTGATAAATTGTCTCTTTTTAGGGTTAAATGATGGGACTTTTTCCATTTTACCTCTATACTTCTATAACTTCAATTTCTGGGTGAATATCGTTTTTAAGCTGTCGCTCTACACCAAATTTTAGTGTGCTTTGCGAAGCTGGACATCCTTGACAAGCGCCCTCCAATCTTACATAAACCTTGCCATCAAGGATTTTTATCAAAGTAATATTTCCATTATCACGCATAAGTATCGGGCGCACTTTATCTATAGAATCCATTACTGGCTGCCATAATTCATCATCACTAAAAGGAATCATCTCTATCCTTAATTACAATAAATGACAGATATTATAATTAAAATAAGCCAAATTTCAGTCAATGTAAAGAATATCAACTATAAATTTATGTTAAAATTTTGTTTATTTTTAGGATTTTGGAAGAAAGTTGTATGCTTAAGGATTCTATCATTCTTTTACGCCCTTATCAATACACAAAAAATCTTTTTATTTTTGCTCCGGCTATTTTTGCATTTAAAATCAATGATATAAGCTTATTATTGCGGCTCATTATTGCTTTTATGTGCTTTTGTCTAATATGCAGTAGCATTTATATCATGAATGATATTTTTGATAAAAACCAAGACAAACAACATCCAATAAAAAAGAATCGCCCCATTGCATCTGGAAAAATTAGCGTGTATCACGCACTTATATTTGCTTTTATTTTATTTGTAAGCGGTTTGGGGGGGGGGGACAATAATAGATCAAAAACTTATCACCCCGATATTATGCTACGCCTCAATTAATATCTTATACACAATCAAACTCAAACATATCCCCATATTAGATGTTGTTATCATCGCTATTGGTTTTGTTTTGCGCTTATTTATTGGTGCGATTGTCGTTGATACGCCATTATCGCATTGGATTATTATCATTACATTTCTTTTAGCCATTTTTCTTGCATTAGCAAAACGTAGAGATGATGTTGTGTTATACAATCAGAATGGAGCAAAGTCTCGCTTAGTCATTGATGGTTACAACAAACAATTCTTAGACATCGCGATGAGCATAAGTGGCACTATAGTTATCATCGCCTACATTCTATACACAATAGATTTTGAGGTTATGGAGAGATTTTCTAGTGAGTATCTTTATTTGACAAGTATATTTGTATTTCTTGGGATTTTACGCTATTTACAGATAAGCTTTGTCGAAAATCGAGGTGGCGATCCTAGTAGAATCTTACTTAAAGATAGATTCTTGCAAATTGTGATTATAGGCTATTTAATAAGCTTTTTTGGAATCATTTATTTGGAGGCAAATGCAACTTCTTGAATTTGAATCTAAATAAACTTGGATTTCTAAATAAGGATAAAAATGAAAACACTGCAAGATGGAATGATGTTCTTAATAATGCTAGGCACATTTATTGTATTTGCTTATATGGATTGGCGTTATTTGGATATTGAGTTTCTAGAATTTACAAGAGGTGATGAATATCCTCAATTTCTACAACTCCAAAAAATGTATGAAGGATTACTAGAATTTGATTATAAAAAATTCTTTGCATTTGAATTTTATAACTATGGATTTATATGGTATTTGCTCAATCTAATAGCTGTGATCCCATTTAAGATTTATCCAAATTATGAGCTAGCCATTTATGCCCCAAGAATCTTAAATGCCATTATCAATATATCTATCATCTGGATTATTTATAAAATCGCTAGAATCTATCTCAATTCTAAAAAAGCACTTTTATTAAGCATTTTTACAATAGCGATGCCAGGATTCTGGCAGTTAGGCTATACATTTAAGCCTGATGCTACTCAAGCCCTACTTTTGCTTTGTGGGGTTTATTTTTTATGTAAAGATAGATTTGGCTTTGCTAAAAATTATTGGTATGGCTTATTATTTTTTGCCCTTGCATTAGGAGCTGCGAAATTCCAAGCCATTATGTTTTTACCCTTGATATATGCCTATATCTTTTATCTATTTATTAAAACCCCAAAACTTGCTACATTCTATCTTGTTGTTAAAAAATCTATTTTTGCAACTTTTTTCACATTCATAGCTTGGATTATTACAAATCCTTATTTGCTCCATCCTAGAGGATTCCTAGCGTGGCTTGATATGTTTGAAGGAAATATGCATAGCAATGCCACAAATCACGGAACATACACTAATGTAAGCCTTATGGATAAAGTGTTTAGTGTTGTTGATTTTTATTATTTTTGGATTTTGGTTTTTTGTGCTTTAATCATTGTGTGTCTTGGACTATTGCTTTTATCTATTAAGATTCTAAAGAATCCACAACTAGAATCTAACATAAAATCTAGTATTTTTATTCCTATTTGTATTGGCTTTATTATTTCTCTCTTTTATTTATTTTTCGCTGTCAATAAAGCGTGGGAGGCTTATTATTACAGCACGATTTGTCTTGGTATAGTGCTATTTATACCAATGGTGCTTTATCTTGAGAAGATTAAAAAGATTGGATTTGTAAAACTTAATGGGGGGGGGGGATTAGCAATAGTGATTGTATTGCAGATTTTTGGAGGCATAATGAACCAAAGCTATATACAAGTTTTTACAAAATATAATCGCGATATGAGCACCATAAAAGCTAAAAGTGATGCATTATACGAACTTATAGTTCCATACTTTAGCAACCTAAAAAACCCAGTTAATGTGCTGATTGATACCCCATTTGCGTATTTGCAGTTTGGCTTAAAGCCAACTAATATTTATAGACCCTATGGGAGATTAAACAAAGAGAATTTTATCTTTGATGAATGGAGCAAAAAGCCTCATACCCTGCCTTTTATTCCTAAGGATTTCATCATTCTTAAGAAAGATTCTGTATTTTTCACCCATAAGAATCAGAATATAAATAAGAATCTACAAGAAAGCATACAGACGCTCAAAGAGCTAGAATCTGGTGTGCTTCCCTATAGGAAAATTATAGACACTGATGAATTTATCGTGTTTTTAAACATAGATTCTAGGCACACTAATCTTTAAGGGGGCAATATGATAGATGTTTTACAAGATAGGCTCTTAAGGTTCTATAATCGCTATTATTTAGGATTTTGGATAATTGCTGTGGTTATTTTTATAAGGGCTTGTTATTATAGTTTTTTGGGAGCTATAGATTCTAGCCTTGATATGCAATGGTATCCTACGCGACAATTATGGGGATTTGGTAACTTCACAGAATCAGTAAGTCCTTATTTGGCTTTTTTGAATGGAGATACATTTATGGCAAATGGACCAAACTATATGCCATTGATGTATTTTTTTATGTATCCATTCGGTACGCTTGAATGGGAGAGCGCTAAGATTGTATTTGCAATCTTTAATATGATCTTATTTGGCGTGGGTGTTTTGATTTTCTATCGTTATAGTGATGTATCAAAGCCATTATTATGGATAATGACTATTTTTGTGCTTATGGGCTATACTTATGGCAATATCATAGGAAACGCCCAAAGCGCTATAATAGTGGGCTTTGGCGTTACTCTTGCTTACTGCTTTAGGCACAATCCTGCAATAGTGATAATTGGGCTAAGTCTAGTGAGCCTTAAACATTCTTTTGCGATACCTATATTTTTAGGCTTCTTTCTTGCAGGATATAAAAAAGAAGTTATTTTTGCCTGTTTGGTCGCACTTCTTTTTGTGTGTCTATTTGCGATCAAGACAAACTCTTCACCTATTGAAATATTATCTCTTTTGCAGCAGGTTAATGCAAGTCATTATGCAAATGTTAATTCTCTTGGTGGTCCAAGCGACCTTATAAGCCTATCTCAAAAGATTTTTCGCTATCCACACCCTTTGATGCTGTCATTGATTGTTGTTATATATTTAAGCTTTATTGGCATTGTTTGGCGATTTAAGCCGGGACCTAATACAATAATTGCTTGCTCTATCTTGCTCTCATTGTTTTCTCTTCCTCACTTGGGGTATGATCATTATATGCTCTTTATAGTTGTCGCTATCGCTTATAAATCAAGCATTCCTAGAATCTTATATACAACTTGCGTAGCTCTTTTTATCTGGCGTGGCGAGAGGGTATTTAAGCCATTATTTGATAATCTTAATGCTCCTATGGGGGGGGGGCAGGCAATGATTGAAACTCATTGGGCTATGAATATGGGTATATCATTTTGTGTTTTTACTATTATTTTGCTTATTGTAGCTTTTTTCACACTACTTACAGAAAGGACAAAATGTTAAGTAAATATTTACTCATCGGTAGCATAGCTACATTTATCTTTTATCTTTCTTCTAATATGGCAACTCAGATTCTACCTGAATCTCTATCCACTTTCATTGGCAATGCCATAAGCTTTATGTTTGGATATTTTGCACAAATGCGTTATGTATTCAATGTGACATCAAACCATAAAGCAATGATTCCAAAATATCTTTTTTTACTTATTGTTATATTTTCATACGGACAAATCATTACTTTTAGCGCAAGCGTAATTAGCATTCCTTATCTTTTGACAAGCGCTTTTATCGCCATTAGCACACCGATATTTTCTTATCCATTACAAAAATATTGGGTCTTTAAAATAAGTGATGGGGGGGGGGGCAAAAAACTAACCATATCCGCTAGTATTCTAACATTTACCATATCTAAGCTAACACTAAAATATTTTATATTTTTTCCTCATATTTACTCACTACTTTATCTTCGTATGCAAAGGATTCTGATATGGTAGCTTTTATCCCGCTTATTTTATTTTCAGTTTTGCTTAATGCGACAGCCCAGCTTTTACTAAAAAAGGCAATGACACAATTGGGCGAATTGCACTTAAGTATAGATTTCATAATCAAAGGTATTACAAATCCATATCTTATAGCTGGTATGGGAATCTATGCCATAAGTATCATATCTTGGCTTATTGTATTAGCAAAAGTCAATGTCAGCATCGCTTATCCATTTTTAAGCGTAGGGTTTATATTTTCTGCGATAGTGGCGTATTTTATCTTTAATGAGCCATTGAGTGCTTATAAGATATTTGGCATAGGTTTGATTTGTGTGGGGCTTATGTTTTTGACATTTTCTAAAGGATAAATATGCGATATATTGTAATTGGTGGAAGTGGCTTTGTAGGAAGATATGTCATAGAAGCCTTACTCACATATACAAGCAATATGAATTCACCTAGAATCTTATGTCTAGATATAATCCCACCGAAAGATAAAAAAGAAAATGTGGATTTTATATGCTTTGATATCACAAAAGATAATTTTACTTTTAAGCCAGATGACATTGTAATCCATCTAGCAGCTAGAGCCTATGCACCAAAGCCTCCTGCTAACACAAAATTATCAAGCCAAAATCTTAAAAAATACTTCCTTGAAGTAAATTTTGCAGGCACTAAATGTTTAATAGATTCTATGCTACACCAACAATGCAAAAATCTAATTTACTTTAGCACAGATATGGTTTATGGCAAGCCCAAATATTTACCCATAGATTCTACGCATACACGCAATCCATTTGGATTCTATGGCTTAAGCAAGCTGGAATCTGAAAATTACATTCTCAAAGCTAGAGAAAAAGGCTTAAACGCTAGTATCTTTCGCCCACGCATTATCGTAGGAGCTGGCAGATATGGGATCTTGCTTAAGCTTTTTAGACTAATGGATTTAAATCTTCCAATCCCTATGATTGGAAATGGCAAAAACTGCTATCAAATGATAAGTGTTAAAGATTGTGCTAGTGCCGTAATTTGTGCAATTAAGAAAAATATCCCAAATGATGAGTTTAATTTAGGTTCGCTAAATCCACCAACCATAAAAGATTTATTATCTTTTCTTATCAAGCAAGCCAATTCAAAATCGCTTCTATTGCCAACTTGGGGATTTGGCATTAAAAAGATATTATTTTGCTTTGAGAAAATTGGTTTCCCGCTTATGTATAAAGAGCAATATATGATCGCCGATGAGCAATACATCGTAGATATTTCAAGGACTTGTGAGATTCTAGAGTGGCAACCAAAATTTAATGATAAAGATATGCTTTTAGAGGCTTATTTAGAATATAAAAATAAACGCTATAATACTCAATCATAAAAAAAGGAAAAAAATGGCATTTGCTACCAAAAATATAGAAAAATTGCGTAAAATTGGTCGAAGGCTTGTCCTACCAACACAAGAGATGCAGCAAATCTTACAATCCCAAATTGACTTTCACAACATAAAAACTATTGTTGATTTTGGTGCAGGAACATTATTTTGGAGTGAATATTTTGCAAAAATTTTAAGCCAAAAAGCAATTGGGGGGGGGGCAAATAATTGCTGTAGATTCTATCTATAAAACTATTATGCCAAATACTTCTTATGAAAATATTTTGTTAGAATGTGACTTCTTGCAAACAATCCAATCTCATAAAGCTGATTTATTGTTTATAAGTGATGTCTTGCATCACCTAAATAATACATATATCAAAAAAATCTTTTCAAACATAAAAAATATACCATTTATCGTGATTAAAGATATTGATGCCAATCATAGTTTTGGCAATTTTGCTAATAAAATGCACGATTTGATAATCAACCAAGAAAAAACCATTAACATATATCCTCAAAGCCTTATCGAAATCCTAGAATCTTATGGATATGACACACATTATCAATATCTCCCAAAGTTATGGTATCCGCATTTTTTGCTTATCGCTAAAACATCAAAAGCTATTAACCAATAAAAGACATTTGTTTGCACTAGCTTGTTTTAAGCATTTTTGATTATAATTTTAGTCTCATTTTTGTGGATGGTTAAAATGACAAAAAATTATAGACCAAATGTTGCTGCCATTGTCCTTTCATCGCATTATCCAAATATTTGTGAGTTTTTTATGGGTGAGAGATCAGATATTCAGGGCATTTGGCAGTTTCCTCAAGGTGGAATCGATGAGGGTGAAGATCCATTAGAAGCACTATATCGCGAGCTTGAAGAAGAGATTGGCACAAATGATATTGAAGTTATCGCGCAATATCCACACTGGCTTAGTTATGATTTTCCTAAAGAAATCCAAAAAAAATATCAATTTTGTGGGCAAACGCAGAGATATTTTCTTATCAAGCTAAATCCAAGTGCGAAAATCAACATCCACACAGCCACACCTGAATTTATACGTTATGATTTTGTGAGCTATGATGAGGTATTTAGGCGCATTCAAGGGTTTAAAAAAGATGTCTATACAGAGGTTTTAAGTTATTTCAAACAAAAAGGATTTTTATAATGTTAATTGTGCAAAAGTATGGTGGCACTAGTGTTGGGGATTGCGAGAGAATTGAGAATGTCGCAAATCGCGTCATAGATTCTAAAAATGATAATGAAATGGTCGTAGTAGTCTCTGCGATGAGTGGGCAAACAGATATGCTTATAAACTATACAAAATACTTTGACCCCATCCCAAATGAAAGAGAAACTGACAAAGTCTTAAGCGCTGGAGAGATAATCACAGCTGGATTATTAGCAATCGCCCTAGAATCTAAAGGCTATAAAGCAATTTCTTTAAGTGGCGCAGAAGCTGGAATCACCACAGATTCTACACACACAAAAGCGCGCATTCAAGACATAGACACAAGCAACATAAAAAGCCTTTTAAAGCAAGGCTATATCGTTGTTGTTGCAGGATTCCAAGGTGTAGATTCTAAAGGCGCGACAACTACACTTGGCAGAGGTGGGAGCGATTTATCCGCAGTGGCGCTAGCAGGCGCACTAAAGGCGGATTTATGCGAGATTTACACAGATGTCGATGGTGTTTATACGACAGATCCTAGAATTGAGAAAAATGCTAAAAAGATAGATAAAATCAGCTATGATGAAATGCTAGAGCTTGCTTCAATGGGCGCAAAAGTCTTGCTTAATCGCTCAGTTGAGCTTGCTAAAAAATGGAATGTAACGCTTGTTACAAGAAGTTCTTTCACCCAAAAAGCAGGCACATTGATCACAAAGGAGGAAAATATTATGGAAAAGCCGATAGTAAGCGGAATCGCACTTGATAAGAATCAAGCGCGCATAAGTATTGCTGATGTATCCGATCGCCCAGGGATTGCAGCTGAGATCTTTGGCGCACTAGCAAATGGCAATATCAATGTCGATATGATCGTCCAAACCATTGGGCGTGATGGTAAAACAGACATAGATTTCACAATCCCACAAACTGAAATTGAGCAAACCAAAGTCGTGCTAGAGCCATTTAAAAATGATGAAGGAAGCATCGATTATGACTCTAACATCGCAAAAATTTCAATCGTTGGCGTTGGGATGAAGTCGCATTCTGGCGTGGCAAGTACGGCATTCTCAGCCTTAGCAAAAGAAAATATAAATATTATGATGATTAGCACAAGCGAGATTAAAATCTCAATTATTATAGAATCTAGATTTGCCGAAACTGCCGTTAGAACGCTTCATAATGTGTATGAATTAGATAAATGAGCAATCAAAACTTTAGAGAGTGGCTTTTAGATTCTATCCGCCAAGATTATTCAAAATGGATGACACATAAAGGTTGGCTTGAAGAAAAGCACCACTTATGGATAGATAGCACCATCAATGCTATACAGCATATCATAAATGGTGGCACACTACTTTTAGCCACGGACGAGAAACGCAAATGGTTTGAGAGCTATGCGCTTTCTAAAATCTATCAAGCCGGGCTTAATCGCCCACTATTGCCTATTTTTAGCCTAAGCAATCTTATGCCTGCAGGATTTATCGCCCAAAAAGAGAATAATGGCAATCTTGGCAATATGCTAAACATTGCCTATAAAAATTATATGCTCTGGTATGTAGGTCAGCTAAATGAACCTCTTGCAGACTTTTGCACGCAACATCATTTTGCATCACTTATTTGGTCTATTGGTGAGAGCATTCAGAATTCTTTTAGCATTCAGGGTAGTGATAGTTTTGAAGATTATAAGCTTATTGAGATGTTTAAGCTTTTTGAGAGTGCAATTTATGCTGTAATTTTTAATCGGGTTAGCTTAGAATGAGATATATTGGTCAAATCATTCTCACACAAGATATTATCGATGAGATCCAAACTTTTCAACACACTATCGCACCTAGTGATTTGCGAATATTTAACCTACAAACAAATGAAAAAATGCAAGATTCTCAAATTGTTAGTGAGCTTAAAATCGATGTCGCCCATAGCATCATAGCAGAATCTTACATTGCCTCCAGTGAAAAAAAAATTATTTTAATCCCAGCTTATACATTTGGCAAAGAAGCCCAAAATGCACTTCTGAAGATTCTAGAAGAACCACCTGAAAATGTCCAATTTATTATCATAACGCAAAATAAAACCTCACTTTTACCCACAATCCGCTCTCGTATGCTAATTGAAGATAAGCGTAAGAAGACTGATATTGCTGACTTTGCGCTGGATTTAAGCACTTTAAATCTAGATAAACTCACAGCCTTCATTGACACGCTTGCTAAAAACATCAAAGATTCTAAACTTGAAGGGCGTGCGCTTGTGGAATCCTTGCTCTTTGCGACTCAAAAGCTAAGTCTTAAATTCTCGCAAGATGAATTAGGGATGTTTGATAATGCCTTTATCGAGCTTGCCAATAATCGGCGCGCTCATTTTGTGCTACTGCCATTGCTCTTGATGATCAATCAAAAGCTAAAAGGCTTACAATGAAAACGCAACTCATCCACCAAAGCACGCTTAAAACCACTCTAGAATCTATTGGCGTGCAAGAATGTGGGCAAAAAATTATGCAAAAAAAGGGTGAGATATTTTTATTTTTATTGAAAGATTTAAAAATCACTCATCTTCAGATTCTAAAACAAGAGCTTCTTAGCGTTGGTGGCGATTTAGCCACGCCAAAGGAAGCAATCTTAGGAAAAGATAGATTTTATAATGCCCTAATTATCGCTACAAAAAGCCAGCTTTTACGCGTGATAGAAAAATGCAAAATCCAACCCTTTGGGCTTAAAAATCTCGCAAATACGCTTGCTTCGCACCTAAAACCATATCATTTCACACCACGCCTTATGCAAATTATTAACCTAACACCAGATAGCTTTTATAAAGATTCTAGGCACACACCAAAGCAAGCCATACAAAAAATTGAGAGTCTTATTGAAACTGGTGCGAATCTTTTTGACATTGGCGCAGCGAGTTCTAGACCGGGAAGTGAATTAGTTGATTATAAGATTGAAATAGAGAGGCTAAAAGAGCTTTGTTTGCATATTAAAAAACACAATCTTTATAAAAAAGCACAATTCTCGATTGATACCTATAATCCGCAAACTGCAGATTTTGCGCTAGATTCTGGATTTAGCATTATCAATGATGTGAGCGGAATTTCCAATCCTCAAATGTTTGATGTAATTAAGAATTTTGAAGCTGATGTTATTTTGATGCATTCGAAAGGCACGCCAAAGACGATGACACAAATGACGGATTACGAGGATTTGTTCTATGAAATGGATTGCTTTTTTGAAGAAAAGATTGAGATTTTGCGCACGCATAATGCAAGAAATATCATTTTAGATATTGGCTTTGGCTTTGCCAAAACAGATAATCAGAATCTATCGTTGATTCAGAATCTAGCACATTTTAAGCACTTTGGTTTAGAGCTTTTAGTCGGTGCGAGTAATAAATCAACAATTGGCACTATCACAAATCAAAGCGATTCAAACACACGCTTAAGTGGCACTTTGACTTTGCATTTAATCGCACTGCAAAATGGCGCTAGCATCTTGCGCGTGCACAATTATAAAGAACATCTTGATATGCTTAAAATTTATCAAGCACTGAATTTGTAGGTGCTAAATATACAACAAGGAGCGTGAATGAAGAAGGTTTTATTGTGGATTGGTGGAGCTATTTTAGGATTGATGGGGTTGGCGTATATTTTGATTTTTAGCCCTGTGGGAAATGCGATTTTTAAGCCCATACTAGAATCTAAAATCAACAAACACTCTCCCATCCCTTTAAAATTAAGTAGATTCTCGCTTGGATTAAATACTCTTGAGATATATCTACAAAATAAGCCAAATCTTGATATCAAATTACAAGGCACGCATAATTTACTTTTATTTAAAGTAGATATGGCGCTAAAAATAAACTGCAATGATGCTTCACTTTTTAGCGATCACATAGGCGTAGAGCAATTTTATATTGATACAACCATACAAGGTAGAATCTATAAAACTCTGCAAATCCACACCATAAGCGACATAGGCAAATCTGACACGAATATTCACATCACTTTAGAGAATTTAAACCCCTCATCAATTCAAGCCAATATCAAGGATATGCACCTTAATACAATATTAGCTATATTTGGTAAAAAGCCCTATATCAGCGGGATCTTAAATATCAAAACAAAAGAGCCCATAGATTCTAAAGCTAACTCATCGAATAGCCCCATACTGCTCACCATTACGCAAGGCAGTTTTAACCAAAACCACATTAAACAAGACTTCGATATCGATATCCCGCACACAAATTTCAATGCCAAACTCTCAAGTGCCCTCACAGATAATACGCTAAAATATAATTTCTTGCTCAATTCTAATATGGGGCATATTACATCACTTGGCACTATTGATACAAAGACATCTCTAACTAATGGCTCTTATGATATCAAGCTTGACAATCTTAATGCCTTAACACCTCTTGTAGGGCGCAAAATCAGAGGATCGCTTAATACATCTGGAATCATACGGGGCGATAAAAACCAAATAACTATATCAGGAAAAAGCAATATCGCAGAATCTAGTAGCTCGTATGATATTTTATTGGCGGATCTTGCGCTTAAAGAGATAAACTTTGACATCAAGCGCCTTAAGGTAGAAAAGCTCCTTTATATGCTTTATCAGCCACCCTACATTACTGGCACTCAAGATTCTCAAGGCAAAATATGGGATTTTAATAATGGCATAAGTATTCAAAGCACACAAAGTTTTAAAGGGCGAACCAATAATGCTGCTTTTAGAGAATTCCTTAAAATGCCAAATACCACCTTTAATTCTAGTATAACAAGCGACATTCAAAAAGGTAGCGGACAGATAAACTTCAAGCTAGATTCTGCCATAGCACAGATCGCTGCACCAAATATCACTATCAATTTGCATAAAAAGAATATCAAAGCGCCTTATGAGATTATGATTCCAGACCTTAAGAAATTACAATTCTTAACTGACATCGCCCTATATGGTGCAATAAAGGCTAATGGCACAATCAACTTGCAAGATAGCCTTAAAGCAGATTTGCATACTACAAATTTTGGAGGTGAGCTAAAGGCTATGCTTGAAGATAAAGACTTAAAAATCAGCCTTGTTGATTTAGATTTAGGCTCTTTGCTTAAAATTGTGCAATATCCACAAGTTTTTAATGCAAAAATGAATGGAGAGATACTCTATAATCTTGCTAGCCAATCTGGCAAGCTAAAAGCCACGCTTTCAAATGGTAAGATCCTTAAAAATACCCTTACAGACGCATTATATGAATATTCTAAATTTGATGCAACAAATGTGATATTTGATGATATTAGACTTACAAGTCGTATCAAAAAGCATATCCTTATATCAGATCTTGCTATAAAAAGCAATGATTTTAGCATTGATGGGGATACAATTATTGTAGATTTAGGGCAAAGCACCATACAAGCCTTGCTTAAAGTAGCCCTCAAAAATAACCGCATAGGCATAAATCTTAATGGCAATATCAACGCCCCACAAATCCAATTTGACCTTACAGATTTTATCAAAGATCAAGCTAGTAATATCATAAAACAACTTGATACAAAACCCAAGGATGCGTTAAAAAAACTACAAGGATTGCTTAAATAATGCCAAGAGATATCATAAACAAAAAAATCCAAACCCTTATCATCAAGATAGGAAGCTCCATTTTATCTAGTGATGAAGGCGGGATAAATAAAGAGAGAATCCAAGCCCTAGCCACGCAAATTGCAAAGCTTAAAAAGCATATCCCAAATATCTTACTCGTCTCATCTGGTGCGGTGGCGGCTGGATTTAAGATTCTAGGATTTGACAATCGCCCAAAAGATATCACAAGCAAGCAAGCAAGTGCTGCAATTGGTCAATCAAGACTTATTTGGACTTATGAGCAAGCTTTTAAAAAGCATAACATCAATGTCGCTCAGATTCTACTTACAAAAGATGATCTATCCAACCGTAAGCGCTTCCTACACGCGCAAGCCACGCTTAAGAAGCTTTTAGAATTTGACGTAGTTCCAATCATTAACGAGAATGATACGATTTTGGTTGATGAGCTAAAATATATCGAGACTTTCGGGGATAATGACCATTTAAGCGCGCTCATTGCTGGTATTATTGATGCGGATTTGCTGCTTATCTTATCTGATGTAAATGGGCTTTACACCGCAAATCCAAGCACAAACAAAGATGCCAAAATCATAAAAGAAGTATTTTATATTGATGAGAAAATCATAAGCCTTGCAGGAGAGAGCATTTCAAATGTCGGTACAGGCGGAATGAGCTCAAAGCTAAAAGCTGCTAAAAAGGCGCTTGATATGGGCTGTGATGTAGCGATTATTAAAGGTTTAGAGCCAAATAATATTGAGAAGTTTTTCTCAGGAAAAGAGATTGGGACATATTTTTTTAACCCAAAATCAAGTATGAAAAAATATAAATTCTGGATTAGTAACATTGCCATCCCACAAGGCACAATAATAATTGATAATGGTGCAAAAAAGGCACTTTTAGAGAATAAATCTTTGCTTCCAAAAGGAATTTGTGGGCTAAAGGGCGAATTTAGCGCTGGTGCAATTGTTAGGATTCTAAGCGATGATGCAGAGATTGCCAGAGGAAAAACGCGCTATAATTCCTTAGAAATCTCAAAAATTATGGGTCATAACTCTAAAGAAATAGCTTTGATTTTAGGGCATAAGCCTTATAGCGAAGTTATTCACATCAATGATTTATCGCTAATTTAGGAGAATTATGCAGTTAGTTGAGCAATTTAAGAAAACAAAACAAGAAGCAAAAGCCCTATCTTTATGTGGCGCAAATAAGCGTAATGCCGTAATTGAACGCATTGCTAGCCTTTTAGATTCTAATAGATCTAATATAAAATCTGAGAATCTAAAGGATTTAGATTCTGCGAAAAAAGAGAATCTAAGCCAAGCGATGATTGATAGACTAACACTTTTAGATAAACACATAGATTCTATGATTAAAGCGCTAAATGAGATTATTTCTCAACCTGAAGTTATCGGCGAGATAATTAGCGGAAGCACGCGCCCAAGCGGGATAAAAATTCTAAAAATACGTGTGCCTTTAGGCGTTGTAGGGATGATTTATGAATCGCGTCCAAATGTTACAATCGATGCGGCGGCACTTTGTATAAAATCTGGAAATGGTGCGATTTTACGCGGAGGCAAAGAAGCCTTGCATTCTAACATTGCTTTAGCGCAAATCATCCAAGAGGCACTTATCAAAGAAAGATTCTCTAAAGACATCATCCATTTCATCACAGATTCCAATCGCGAGCATATTAAAACTATGGCAAGCGCTAAAGGTTTAATAGATGTGATCATTCCACGCGGTGGCGAGGGGCTGATTGATTTTGTGGTTGATAATGCTAAGATTCCAGTGATTATGCATAATAAAGGCGTGTGTCATATATTTGTCGAAAAAAGCGCAAACCTCAAAAACGCACTTAAGATTATAGCCAATGCCAAAGTCCAAAAGCCAAGCGCGTGTAATGCGCTAGAGACGCTACTTGTAGATTCTAGCATTGCTAAGGAGTTTTTACCACAGCTTAAAGAAGTGATGGATAATGAAGGTGTTAAGATTCTAGGATGTGAGAGGACACGCGAAATTATTGATGTAGATAAAGCGCAAGCAAGCGATTTTGGCAGAGAATTTGGCGATAAGATTCTAGCGCTTAAAATCATAGATTCCATAGATGAGGCGATTTTGCATATTAACACTTATGGTTCTCTTCATAGCGAGGCGATTTTAACGCAAGATTATGAAATGAGTGAGAGATTTTTAGAGGAAGTGGATGCAGCTACAGTTTATGTGAATGCTTCGACTAGATTTAGCGATGGCGGGGAGTTTGGGCTTGGCGCAGAAATTGGCATCAGCACGCAGAAGCTTCACGCACGCGGACCAATGGGTGCACTTGATCTCACAACGACAAAATACAAAATCTATGGTCGTGGCGAAGTGAGAGAATAAAATACCATTTATTCAATGGCTTTATTTAAATTTTAAAAAAGGAGCATTTTATGGACAAAAGAAAAGATGGGTTATATAAAGAGTATTACGAATCTGGTGCGCTAATAAGTGAAACAAACTATAAAAATGATGCAATAGTAAAATAGACTAAAGCTTTATAGATTCCATAAAGAAATTATTGTCTTTGATTTGTCGCAACCTTCCTGCTTTTATTGAGCTCTACTTCAAATTGCTTATTCTTAAAGCTTATAGACACTTCTCCACCAGAATCTAGTGCACCACTAATGATAATCTCGCTTAATTGCACCTTAATCTCAGAATCTATAAGCTTTTTAATCTCTCTTGCGCCAAGCGCACCCTCAAAGCCCCTTGAGGCAATCTCTTGAAGCGCTTTAGAGTCTATAGATAACTTAATATTGCGCTTTGATAAATCCACATTCATATCGTTAATTATTTTTTTAGCGATTTTCTTGAACTCTATCTTACCAAGCGCATTAAAATGAATCACACCATCAAGTCGTCCTCTAAATTCTGGACTGAAGACATCTTTTAGCGCGCTATCTTGACGAAGTGCTGTATCTCTGGCAAAGCCTATTGTATTTCCTTCTTTGCTACCGACATTTGATGTTAAAATTAAAATCACATTATGAAATCGTGCCACATTTCCCATATTATCCGTCAATGTTGCATTATCCATAACCTGTAATAAAATATTATAAATATCGCTATGAGCCTTTTCAATCTCATCAAAGACAAGCACGCTGTGGCTGTTTTTACGAATCTTATCAACCAAGATTCCACCATTTTCATAGCCTACATAACCAGCAGGCGCACCAATAAGTGTGGCTACACTATGAGGCTGAGAATACTCACTCATATCAAAGCGCAAAAATGTCATCCCCAAATGTGTAGCAATTTCTTTAGCAAGCTCAGTTTTACCCACACCGCTTGGACCACTAAATAAGAAACTTCCTATTGGATGGTTTGATTCTTTCAAATTAGCCTTAGCAATTTTTATAGCACGCACAACTTGAGCGATAGCTTCATCTTGTGCGAAAATGCGTGATTTTAGCTTGGATTCTAAACTTTTTAGCATCGCGCGTTCATCTGAATTGACCTGTGTTTTTGGGATATGATAAGTTTTAGATATGACAGATTCTATATGCTTTTTTGTAATGATAAATGGCTTTTTAAGAGATTCTAATTGCAAAGCAAAGCTTGCCCCAACTTCATCAAGCAAGTCAATTGCTTTATCAGGTAAAAACTTATCATAAATATAGCGATTTGCCAAATCTAGGCAAGCTTCTATTGCAGAGTCCTCGTAGATAACATTATGGAATTTCTCATAAAGTGGCTTTAGTGAATATAGAATCTGCAAGCACGCATCTAGGCTTGGTTCTTTAACATCAATCGTGCAAAAGCGCCTTTGAAGAGCCTTGTCTTTATCAAAAGTCGCCTTATACTCGCTAAATGTCGTCGCACCAATGCAACGGATAGCTCCACTTGCAAGAGCTGGCTTTAGCAGATTTGAGGCGTCCATTCCGCCATTTGAAGATGATCCTGCACCCACAAGCATATGAATCTCATCGATAAAAATGATTGCTTGGGGGACATCTTCTAAATCTTTAAGAAATACTTTTAGTCTTTTTTCAAAATCCCCTCTATACTTGCTTCCAGCAACTAATGCACCTAAATCAAGCGCGTAGATTCTAGCGTTTGCAAGCTTTTTAGGGACCTTGCTTTGTGCTATGGCTAATGCAAGTCCCTCAACAATTGCGGTTTTGCCAACGCCTGGCTCACCTAGTAAAATTGGATTATTCTTCTTGCGACGGCATAGAATCTCACATATACGCTTAATCTCATTATCACGTCCGACAAGTGGGTCGATCTTACCATCTTTTGCTAAATTTGATAGGTCTCTTGCGAAATTGGCTAATGCACTTTTTTGGTTAGGTTTTGTTTCTTGATGTGTGCGAGTAGCAGGGATATTATGTAAAATATCAAGCTTAGCGATCGTAGAGGCTTTTAGAAGCTTGGCTGAAAAGCTCTCTTTCTCCTCAAGCACAAAAACTAAAAAATCCCAAAACTCTACACTTTTAGCACCAGAAGTATTAGCGTGTTCTAGCATAGATGAGAAAATGCGCCCGAGTGCTATAGTCTGCTTAGGGATTGTAGTATTGCTATTTATGGGAATATGATTAGAAATGTATTGTCTAATAAGTTGCCTTAACTGCGCTGTATTTGCACCACAATTTTCTAAAAAATCCTTCGCTGCTGGATGCTCCAAGATGGCTAAAAATATATGCTCTGTAGTTAAATACTCGTGGTGTTGTCCTCTAGCAAATTCCACAGAACGATCAATAATTGTAGCAAAGGTAGCACTAATCATATCACTCAAGAGATTCTGAATAAATTTTAAGCGGAAATTGCGCGCTATTAGCAGCTTCTATAGTTTCTTGGATTTTCACCTCAGCGACATCATAAGGATAGATTCCACAAACCCCTTTGCCATCTTTATGCACAGATAACATAATTTGCACAGCCTCAGTATGACTTTTATTAAAAATAGTCTTTAAGATGTCAATCACAAAATCCATCGTCGTATAATCATCATTAAGCAAGACCACGCGCACCATTTTAGGTGACTGCAAAAGTAAATCTGATTGGATTTCATATTCTTGCTGCATACTTGAATTTGGCATCTTTTTCCTTTAAGCTAAAGTAAAATTGTAACTAAAAAGTTTGAATTTAGGCTTTATGCAGATAATTTTAATATATTTTATGTAAATTATTCTAAGCAAGGTAGTGCTGTCTTGATAAAATGCCATTAAATAATGACAAAAATTTAGCAAGAATATGAAATAATGGCAATGGCTGCTGTTTGGGACTTTAAGACAAAAGGCGTGGCAAATGAATAGATTCTATGTGCTTTAAACAACTCTCGCTCATCTTGGCTAAAGCCTCCTTCTGCTCCGATGACAACGCCATTTTGCAGTGAGATTTTTGCACCAGATTCTAGAATATTACCTCCAAAATCTAAAATCAATGCATTAGGATAGCTTTTTAGCACTTCTTTTGTGCTAGATAGAATCTCGATATTTAAAAGATCACTTCTACCACACTGCTCGCAAGAAGCAATTAGGATTTTTTCTAGTCTTTCTAAATTTGGATTGAAGTTCTTTTGACTAAAATCTGCATAAAACAAAGTAAGCTTACCCAACCCAAGCTCATTTAAGAATGGTAGAGTTTTCTCAATAGTCTTCACATCAGTAATCGCCCAAATAAGATGCGCAAAGTTTTGAGGCTTTTGTGGAAGTATGATACTTGATTTAAAGCTTAAAGTCGCACTTTTACGCGAGATTTTAAGCACTTCATAAGTGTGAAGATAATCATCTTTTAAATTCCGTAAGAAAAGTGGCTTTTTAGAATCTGTGCGACGCGATTGATAGATATGAATGAAGCTTTGCCCATCAAGCTTGAGCTTATCATCTCCAGCGTCTTTATGGTAGATAAACTGCATTAAATAATTCCAAAGCTAAATAAAATTGCGCCAAGCAAATCACATCCATACAAAAGCTTGCAAAAAAAGATATATTTAAGCATTAGATTCTCATCTGTTTTGGCGCGTTTTAGCTTTTTAATCCTAATAATCTCGCCTATAAAAATAAATGCCATAAAAAATATCATAACCACGACATTTGCGCTAATAATCCAATTCCTTGTGGCTAAGATAAATAATCCTGTAAAACTGCCAATAGAAACTAAAAGAAAAATAATTGGCATCACAAACCAAAGCTTAATGACAACCTTCTGATATGTCTTGTAAGTGAAAAGCGTATAAAGATTTATCAAAAATGGTATAGCAAAAAACGCCATAAAAAACTTGTGAAACGCAACCATATCGTTTATGACCTTAATCACCATATCAAATTCTTCAGTCATTAAATATCCTTTGCATTGAGTGTCCTTTGTATTGATTATGAAATTTTTAAAGCTTTTAATCTATTTTATTCTTTCACCATTTTTATAATTTATAATTTCTTCCTTTAACCTTTCCAGATTCGTCATATTCTTTCCACAAACCTTCTTGTTTGCCATTTTTATATTTTGCTTTAATCAATAATGCACCAGAATTGTAATATTCTTTATATAGCCCGTGTCTTATGCCATCTTTAAATTTTGCTTCTATAGCACCTTCAAATTCATATGGTGGAAACTTTTGCCTTGCCATTTGCCTTTCCATTTTTAATTGGTATAACGCTTCTTTTGTCATAGGAGCAGACTTTGCCTGTTGCATTTGACTTATAAATCCCAGTATTTAGCATTTTTTCTAACATATCTTCATTTTCGTAATAATCACAAGCAAACATTTGCTTACTTGAAATCAATAAAAGCATTGCTACTGCAAGTAAAGATTTTTTCATAAAAACTCCTTTATATTCAATTAGTGGCAATCAAGGGCGGTTTTATAAGGTTGGTTTGGAAAATTATAACCATCAATAATTCCACTCCACACATAGCTTTGATGGGGTTTTAGATCTAATTTTATAGATGCACTCCCGCTTCCTAACGGCAAAAAGATATTGCGGATTTTATCGCCCTTTGTCTTTTCTTCACGCAAAGCCACCACACTAAATACGCATTCTTTAATGTTGTGTTTGCTTTTGTTTTTAAACTCGAATTTAAAACTAAAGCCTGTGGTGTATGTTAGAGGATTGAGATGTGAGGAGAGGATATCAATAGGAAAGATATAATGCCTCACCACAAAAGCCATCCCAAAAGGAATACTAGCAAGAATACAAACCTCCAAAATAGAAGCAATAAAAAATACCAAGCGATTATGCCAAAAAATAAGCGACACAAAACTCACAAGCACGAAAACTAAGAATCCAAGCATAAAAATGCCCATTTCTACAAAAGTAATGTGCAAACTCACATCAAGCAAAAGGGCTTTTAGATTTAAGAGTGATTGCATCATTTCTCTTTAGTGCGATTTGCCTTCTCGATTAAACCGCCAACTCCAAATCTTTTAGATAGTTCTTGTAGAATCTGCTCAGGGTGGATGTTTTGATGGGCTAGTGCCACAAGCATATGATAAGTTAAATCCGCGCTTTCATACACGATTTGAGCATTATCTTTATCTTTAAGCGCTATTATCACCTCTGTGGCTTCTTCGATAATTTTTTTACCAATTGTGTTTATACCCTTTGCGTATAATGAGGCTGTATAAGAGCTTTTGGCATCTGCGTTTTTGCGCTCAAGCAAAGTGTGATATAAGGTATCAATTGTGCCATAATTTAGAGTGCTAGATTCTGCATTTTGCCTAGAATCTAGAATCTCATTACTTGAGATTTCTTTAAAAAAACAAGATACACTTCCTGTGTGACAAGCAACGCCAACTTGCTCCACTAAAAAAAGCATACTATCATTATCGCAATCAATGAAGCATTGCTTTAGATTCTGGATATGTCCGCTAGATTCTCCCTTTTTCCAAATACGATTTTTTGAGCGTGAGAAGTAATGCATTTGATTAGTTTGCAAGCTTAACTCTAGCGCTTGCCTATTCATAAAAGCCAGCATTAAAACTTGCTTTGTTTGAAAATCCTGCACGATTGCTGGGATAAGCCCATTTTGCTTGTCCCAATCTAGCGCATTGATAAGAGGCTCTAAAGATTTTGCGCTAAAATCTTGGCTTTGCGCACCAGAATCTAAAGTGCTAGTTTTCAAGTCTTGCATTTGTAAAGATTCTGGATTCTGTGATTTCATATGTCTTATTTTGAGATACTAGAATTTAATTTATGACTTTTAGAATCAACCCAAATATTTGGCACAGCACCACCGGGCGTTAAGAAAATCTGTGCATCTTTATTTTCTTTTAATGCCTCATTAAACTTACCTTGCATTTCAATTTGACGCAATTCTAAAAGTCTAGATGAAAGGCTTTCACTCACAAGCTGATTAGCTCTAGCTTGCCCCCTTGCCTCGATAATCGCTGCGTCTGCCTTACCTTGAGATCGCTCTCTTAGTGCTTTTGCTTCTTCTTTTGCTTTTTCAGCTTCTTGTTTGGCGACTTGGACTTGCTCGATTTTGTTTTTCACTTCTTGAGGCAGAATAATTTTTCGCAATTCTATAGAATCTAAACGCACTGGTTTATCGCGTATGGCATTGATTTTGTTTTGGAAATTTGTAGATATAAGGTTTGCGATTTCAATTCTTTTGCTTGGGAGCTCTTCTGCATTATAATTTCCTATCACGCTTCCAACCACCTCTAAAATACCCGGAACGATGACGACTTCATCCCATAATGTCGTATAATCCCTTATTGTATCAGAGGCTTTACTTTTATCAAGCTGATATTTCAAAGTAAGCTCGATAGCCACATCAAGCCCTAACTTATCGCGCACTTGGATGGGCACTTTTTGAGAGATGCTTTGATTATTTTTTCTCTCCATATCTTCATTGCTTGTAAAATGCAGGGTTTTAACGCGTGTATCTACGATGATAACATTCTCAATTCCTGGGATAAAAAAGTGCAAGCCAGCTTCTAGCGGATTAGGCTGATATGCCCCAAGCTTAACTTTAATCCCAACTTCACCAGAATTTATTATGACAAAAGGCTTTGCCATAATAAATAATAATATCAAGATGATTGCGACGATAATACTTGTAGCGAATTTATTACTAAAAAAATTATTAAAATTGATATTTTGTGGAGTTTGAAAACTTGGTCTTCTTGGCTCATTATTCTGGTTATCTTGTTTGTCATCTTTTGGCGGTAGATTGCGCTTTTTTTGTTTTAAGTGTTCGTTTAAGTCAATTGGCATAGATTCTCCTTTATTTTATGTAAGTTAAATAATGGGCATATTTTGAGTTTTTACCCGTGACAATTTTACTAAATTCTTCTTGAAGTTTTTTAGTGATTGCCCCGGCTTTGCCTTCTCCAATGATTCTAGAATCTATCTCTTTTATTGGCGTAATCTCTGCTGCAGTCCCTGTGAAAAATGCCTCATCGGCAATATAAGCCTCATCACGCGTGATATTACGCTCAGTCACTTCAAAGCCCAAATCTCTAGCAAGCTCAATAACGGTCGCTTGCGTGATAGATTCTAGTGAGAAATCGTGAGGTGGCGTGATAAGCTTGTTATCCCGCACAATAAAAAAGCACTCTCCACTACCCTCAGCTATCATTCCGCTATCATCAAGCAAAAGTGCTTCTTCACAGCCATAAGTTATGGCTTCATATTTTGCCATTTGGGAGTTAAGATAGTTTGCAGGAACTTTTGCTTTGCCCATTGTGGATTTAGCAGAATTTCGCATAAAAGAGCTAATCTTAACTTTAATACCATTATTGATTCCATCTTCGCCAAGATACGCACCCCATTCCCAAGCTGCAATCATCGTATGCACTGGCGCGTTGATATGATATAGACCCATAACACCATAACCAAGATACACCAAAGATCGTATATAAACATTGCCTTTATAGTCATTTTTGTTTGCTTTTAAAAGCTCGATATGCGCCTCTTCTAGCTCTTTTTGTGAATAAGGACATTTAATAACAGAGATTTTACAAGTGTTTAAAAGCCTTTTACAATGATCTTGCAATCTAAAAATTGCTAATCCCTTATCGGTCATATAAGCCCTTATGCCTTCAAAAGCACCATTGCCATAATGCAAAGTATGGCTTAAAAGATGCGTTGTAGCATCTTTCCATAAAATAAGCTTGCCATCCTGCCAAATATATGTCGCTTCTTTCATTTTATCCCCCTGCTAGATTCTAATATTTTAAATTTTGTTTAGATTTTATAGAATGTTTAGTCTTTTGCAACTTTTTTGTAACCCTAGAATCTAAATCCATACAAGGTAGCTCATCTTTGTTAAAACCAATTTTACTATGGTTTAAATAATAAGTTAAAAGCTTAAGGCACATTTGTGTTTGATCGATTTGGTCTCCAAGTGACCCAAACATATCGATAGCTTCTTTGCTAGCTTGAATGTTAAAAATGTTTTGTAGTTGATGCGTGCTATCAAATGGAATCTCAAATAATTGCAACCTTGAGCCGATATCATCTTGAATGCGTTGCAATTCTTTATATTCTAGTGGTGTAACAAGCGTTATGGCTATACCCTTTTTGCCAGCCCTTCCGGTGCGCCCGATTCTATGAACATAATTTTCTGGATTAAGCGGAATATGATAATTAAATACGTGACTTACATCACTAATATCAAGCCCACGACTTGCCACATCAGTCGCTACAAGAATGCGTGATTTTTTCTGCTTAAAGGCAGTTATGGATTCTTTACGTTGCTTTTGGTCTAAATCCCCGTGCAGCGCAACAGAATTATATCCTTTTGTATTCAACATTGTATTCAGCATATCAGCTTCTTTTTTAGTACGTGTAAAAATAATTGATGATGTCGGCTCTTGGATATCAAGTAGGCGTAAAATTGCTTCATTACGCTCATTTTCATTAATAACATAATAGCGCTGTGAGATATCGATATTAGCAATTTCTGTTGGAGTGATTTTGATGTTTGTGGGATTTAGCAGAATCTTATCTGCAAGCTCGCGTATTGGCTTAGGCATAGTTGCTGAGAATAAAAGCACTTGAATATCATCTGTAATGTAGCTAAAAATCTCTTCAATATCATCTAAAAATCCCATATCAAGCATTTCATCGCTCTCATCAAGCACGACAATTTTTGGATCAAAGTCTTTGATTCTATCATTTTTCAGATGATCTAAAAGCCTGCCAGGAGTAGCTATCATTACTTGAGGCTTTTTATCTAAAAAGCTAATTTGATGTTTGATATTTTGTCCGCCATAAGCGCAAATTGTGCGCACTTTAGAGAATCTACCAAGCTTAAAAACTTCATCACTGATTTGCATCGCTAATTCGCGTGTTGGCGTGATAATTAAAGCTTCAATTTTACCATTATGCTTTAGAGAATTTAGAATAGGTAGTGCGAAAGCTGCAGTTTTACCGGTCCCTGTTTGAGCTTGCGCAATAAGATCTCCACCTTTTAAAATTACTGGTATAGCTTGCTCTTGAATGGGGCTTGGAATAGAGAATCCAGCTTTTTTGACACCCTTTAAGATTGATTTTTTTAAACCAAGATTATCAAAAGTTTTTTGTGTTGTTTGACTTGACATAGTTATATTTCTTTAATATTAGAATACATCAATTATACTTTGAAAATTTAAATATCATCGCTTAATTCTCTTGGCGACCCATTAGCTTTAAAATACTTTCTTTACAAGGCTTGCCATCCAAAATAGCGACAACTTCACTTGCAATTGGCGTGTAAATATCGTGCTTTTTAGCGATATAATCAATGGCTCTTGCTGTATGCACGCCTTCTGCTACTTCACCTAATTCATTTAGGATATTATCAATTTTCTTGCCTTGTGATAGCCCCATACCAACACGATAATTACGAGAGAGTTTAGAGTTTGCAGATAAAAATAGATCCCCTGCCCCCTCAAGCCCTAAAAATGTCTCAATCCTCCCGCCAAAATAGCAACCAAACCGCTCCATTTCTATAAGTCCTCGCGCAAGAAGTGCAGCTTTTGCATTATGACCAAGATTTAACCCATCGCAGATTCCACCAGCAATAGCTATTACATTTTTATATGCGCCAGCGACTTCTGCACCGATAAGATCATCTCTTACATAAGGCTTGATAAAATGAGGGAAAAATTGTGCAAATTGTTTAGCTATATCTTGATTTTGGGAATGCAAAGCAAGCGCACAGGGCAAACCCTGCTTAACCTCGGCAGCAAAGCTTGGTCCACTCAAACAGCAAATCTGCTCAATTGGCAAAAACTCTCTAGCAATTTGATGCACAAAGTTTCCGCTTTTTTCTTCAATGCCCTTGCAAGCAAAGAGATATTTTGCACTAGATTTTGGATTGGCGTTTTTAAGCCATTCGCGCAAGGCAGATGTGCTAATCACAATTACGATAAATTCAGAATCTAGCGCGTGCTCAAGAGGAACTTGTGTGATTTTATAAGGAAGATTCTCTTTAAATTGTAAATTTCTCCGAGAAGCAATATTTACATCTGTTGTATGCGCGAAGGCAAAAGCTAATGCACTTCCCCAAGTGCCACCACCACACACACTAATCACGCTCATCACCAACCCTTTTACTATAAAAATAACGGCTTATTATACATTTTAAAATATTAAACTTTAGCTATATGTTTTAAATATTAAATTTAAGTTATGTTTATAATCTAGAATCTAAAAGTGCTTTTGTGTAATTGTGTTTTGGGAAGGTAAAAATCTCCCTAGTTAATCCTTGCTCAATTACGTGCCCATCTTTTAAAACCACAACCTCATCGCACATTGCTTCAATCACATCTAAATCGTGACTAATGAAAATATAGCTTAAATGTAATATGGCTTGAATCTCTAAGAGAAGTTCTAAAGTTGCTTTTTGGGTCGTCTTATCAAGTGCGCTTGTAGGCTCGTCTAAAATTAGTATTTTAGGGTGCTTTGCTAATGCTCTTGCAATGGCTATTCTTTGGCATTCTCCACCACTCAAGCTCTCAGGATATCGATACAAAAAGCTAGAATCTAGCCTAACTTTTTGTAACAGCTCATTAACATAAGCCACGCTTTGCTCATCGCTCATTTTAGAATCTAGTGCCTCTGCTATAATCTCATACACGCAAAAGCGCGGATTTAGCGCTAAAAGTGGATCTTGGAAAACGATTTGAACACTATCCCTAAAATATTCATCACGTTTCATAGAATCTAGCGCCGTATTTTCAAAAATCATCTCTCCATTTGTGCGCTCTAATCCTAGCACGCCTAAAGCAAAGCTTGACTTCCCGCTTCCAGATTCTCCGATAATTCCTAAGCTTTGATTTGCCTTGAGCTTAAAGTTTATGTCTTCAAGCGCGCTAATGTGTAGATTCTTAAAAAGCTTTCTTTTGAGATAAAATACGCCAAAATTTTTAAACTCTAACATTACTTCATTTCTTGGAGTTGTGCTGATTTGTGGGAATTTTAGCGATTGGATGAGGAATTTTGTATAAGGGTGTTTAGGAGTGCTAAAAATGTGCTCAACCTTACCAGATTCTACAATCTCACCATTTTTCATCACCGCCACAGAATCTGCAAAATAGCGCACACTTGCCAAATCGTGGCTAATGAGCAAAATCGCTGTGTTTTTAAAACTTGCTAAAAGATCTAAAATCTGCCTTTGGATATTCGCATCAAGCGCAGTTGTAGGCTCATCACAAATCAAAATATCTGGCTTTAAAATACTCATCATCGCGATTAAAACCCTTTGTCTTTGCCCGCCACTTAAAGTGTGAGGCAAACGATTTTTTATTTCAAGTGGCAAGCCAACAAGGCTTAAGGCTTCATCTAAAAGCTTGTCTTGCTCTGAAGTTGACAGGCTTTTTCTATGTAGCTTAAACATCTCTAGAATCTGGGTTTGAATACTATGAAGCGGATTTAGTGCTGAGAGTGGAGATTGTGGAATATAGGCGATTTTTACACCACGAATTTTGGTACAATTTTTATAATCTAAAAGCGAGCTTTTCTCAAATAGAATCTCGCCATTTATGGATTTTGGGATTTGCAAGCCTAAAATGAGTTGTGATAAAAGGCTTTTGCCACTGCCAGATTCTCCGACAATGGCGAGTTTTTGGTTTTTGTAAATTTCAAGGTTAATATTTTTAAGTGAGAATCTGCCAAAAGATGCGTTTAGATTCTTAATTTCTAGCAGTGGTTCTTGGATTTTGTGCATCGCGCAATCCTTCTCCGATAAATACAAGACAAGAGAGTAAAACCGCCACAGAAATAAACCCACAAATCGCTAAATGTGGCGAAGTAAGATTATTCTTCCCTTGTTCTAAAAGCTCGCCTAAACTCGCACTTCCCACAGGCATCCCAAAGCCTAAAAAATCAAGCGTAACAAGCGTAGTAATGCTTCCTGCCATAATAAAAGGAATATAAGTAATTGTCGCAACCATCGCATTTGGAAGCAAGTGTTTGAATATGATTTTAAAGTTTGTAACGCCTAATACTTTTGCAGCTTTGACATAATCCATATTGCGCGCTTTTAGAAATTCCGCTCTCACAACGCCAACAAGACTAATCCAACTAAAAGCAAGTACAATAAGTAAAATCCACCAAAAGCTTGGTGTAATAAAGCTTGAGAGAATAATAAGCAAAAACAAAATAGGAATGCTTGAGTAAATCTCAATCGCTCTTTGTCCAATTAAATCAATCATCCCGCCATAATATCCTTGAGCTGCACCCAAACTCACGCCAATAATCACGCTAAAAAAGCTTAATATAAGTCCAAATAAAATCGATATACGCCATCCATAAATTAATCTCGCTAAAACATCTCTAGCCTGATCATCTGTGCCAAGCAAATGCCTAGAATCTGGCGGAGTTGGTGCTGGCGTGTGTAAATCCATAACAATCGTATCATAACGATATGGAATCAAAGCTCTTATCACAAAAGCATCCTTTAGCAATTCTTTTACATAGGCATCATTATAATCTGGCTCACTCTCAAAATCCCCGCCAAATGTGATTTCAGAATATGTCTTAAAAATAGGAAAATAAAATTGCTTATCTTTGTAAATCAGCAAAGGTTTATGGTTTGCGATAATATCCGCGCTCATTGCGACAATAAAGATAAAAGTAAAAACTAAAAGCCCGATAAATGCTCGCTTGTTAGATCTAAAGATTTGCCATTTTTGCTGCCAAATTATTCTTTTGCTTGCATTGAGTGAAGGGGCTTGCATATTTAGATTCTAAGATTTTACTAAAGGCACTAAAAGCTCGCTATAAAGCTCTTTATATACAGATTCTCCGCATAAATATTTCACAATTTCAAGTGCAAACAAAACAGCGCTAGCCGGTCCTGCAGAAGTGATTACATTATTATTAACAACAACTGCTTTATTGATTTTATTGCCATTTAAACCCTCTTCACATCCTGGATAACAGGTAAATTCTCCACTCAAGATTCCTGCTTCATTTAGCACAATTGGCGAAGCACAAATAGCACTTACAAGCTTGTTTTGTGAATGGAGAGTCTTGATGATTTGCAAGACTTGTAGGCTTTGCTTTAAGTTTAGCATACCCTGCATTCCACCGGCTAATGCAATTCCACAAAGACTATCGGGTGTAATTTCATTTACACTAAAAGGTGCTAGAATATCGATATTATGCGCACCTTTATATGATCCTTTACCGTTTATCCCAGCAATAAGCACTTCTATGCTAGCACGTCTTAAAATATCTACAGTGCTTACAAACTCAATCTCTTCAAAGCCGTTTGCCAGTGGAGCAAGAACTCTTATGGATTTTGACATAACACTCCTTTCATTAAACAAAATATCAAATGGATTCTACACCTTAATATCCAAATGTCCATCTTGCAGGATTTGAGAATCTATAGAATCTGCGGAATCTTTAGATTCTTGATTTTGTGGGTTTTGCTCTTCTTGTTCGCTAGAATCTTGGCTATTGTGAGAATCTTTATTGACTGGTTCGTTTTCTTCTGTTGGACGCACTTCTTCGATCTCTTTTAGCTTATCTTCAAATTCTTGCGGGATAAAATCCCCCCTTTGAGTCGCGTTAGCGTGCTGCATTGAGGTCGCTTGCATATTTTGGTTGATATATGTGACATTTCCAATTGTTGAGATTGCCATTTTTGCCCCTTAAGGCGCTTATTTCTTATAATGCAAGCTTTGTTGCTTTGAGTATCTGACATTTGCGCCTTGTATTATTTTTACAAACTTTCTTTTTGTATAATCGACACAAAAATTTCCACTTTGAATTTTACACAGCCCAACTAGAATCTCCCCAGCCTTTTTAATCACATTTTCACCCACATTTTGCCGTCCACAGTGGATAATCATATGCGATGAAGGGATATCTTTGATGTGAAGCCATAAATCATTTGCATTTGCAGATTCTAGTAGTTCTTGATTCTCATTTTTGTTACGTCCGATAGAGATTTTAAATCCATCGATGAAAATATGTTCAAACTTTGATGAAGCGAGTTTTTTACTTTTGGGTGGCTGTAAGATTTTTAGATCATCAAGATTTTGACTTTTTGAGATAAATGCAATTTCTTGATTGAGAAAATTGATTTTAGATTCTAGATTTTCTTGCTGGATGTGGAGGTTTTGTGCTTTTTTAGCAAGCCTTTTAGATTCTTTAAACATCAAATTTAGCGCCTCTTGGGGCGTGCGTGATTTAGGAAGTGTAATTGTGATTGGATTGTTTTCAAAGTCTTTAAGCGTGATTTGGGTTTGATAGGTTTTGATTTTGTGTAAATTTGCTAAAAGCAAAGTTGCTTGGGATTGGAGATTTTGGCTTTGTGAGAGAAGTGTTTGCTTTTGTGGTAGAGAATCTAGTAGATTTTTTAGCTTTGATTGTTGTTTAGAGAGATTTGAGATTAGGGCTTGTTTTTTAAGCGTTAATTGCGCAGAAATTAGGGTTTGATAATTATTTTTTAGAATCTCTAGAATCTCATTTTTGTCTAGATTTTGGTTTTGTGTGATTTGCGATCTTAAAGGAGGCAACAAAAGCTTTGTGCCAACTTTCACACATCTTGAGCTTTTATGCGCTGGAATGTGGCGCAACGCCTCAAGGACAATTTCTTGCTTTGATAGTAAGATCACATTTGTGTGCTTGCCACTAAATTCAAATTGCAAAAAGATCACTTCTTGTTTATAACTTTTCTGTGCTAGCAAGCAAAAGCGCAGGATTCTATCTTGATTTAACATAAGACAAGATAGAATATTAGCTCCATTACACCTAGAAAGCGCAATATCAAAAGGTGCGCTATAGGTTTTTGAAGCAATAAATGGCTTTGGCACAATAAACACAGAACTTCTTGAGCGCGTCATATCAAAATAAAATATATCACTATCGCATACAACCTCGATGAGATTATCACTTATGCGCCTTATGCGATAGATTTTCTCATAAGCTTCAAGCACTTTACTCAAAGCTTCAAGCTCAAAAAACTTCATAAAAACCTAATCTAAAAATCTGGATTCTCGCTTAGTCGTTTTTTTGCAAAATCCAACGCCTCTTGCGTGATTGTCGCACCACTAATCATTCTTGCAACCTCCTTAATGCGCCCATCCTTATTAAGCAATCCCACTTCACTTTTCCCGCTTACCTTACTTACTAAGAAATGTTGTGTGGCTAAAGTTGGCATATGCGGTTGATGTGAAATTGCAAAGATTTGATAAGAATTTGATAATTCTTTTAGCACTTTTGCCACACCTTCGCTTTCTTCACCGCTTAAATTCGCATCGATTTCATCTAAAATTAGCACACCTTGCTTTTTGCTAACGCGCGCAGCAATGCACATCATAGCTAATCTCAAGCGGTTAAACTCACCAGCTGAGAGAGTTTGAATCTGGCTATCTCCTAAAAAAATCTGGCAAACTTTATCACCTCGCACGCTAATTGGCGCATCAATCAAGCATAATTTTGGCGGATTTAATTTAAGCGCTTGGCATAATTCTTTAAGTGAAGATTCAAGGTGGATTAAGCCAATTTCGCGCTCATTATTGATAACTTGGCATTTGGCTTGAAGCCTGTCTTTTAACTCTTGTAAATTGCGCAACAAGCCTTCTTTATTCGTGCTAAAATCTTTTAGCTCTTGGAGTTTTTTAGTTTGCTCTTCAAGCCTTGCAAGCGCATTTTCTATATTTCCATATCGATGGATTAAATCTGAGAGCAAAGAGATACGATTTAGAATCTCTTCAGAATCTAAGCTCTCTAACTCTTCAAATTTTAGATTCTCTTCTTCAAGCCTTGCAAGCGCATCAGATAAGGCCTCTTGTAATGGATTAGAATCTGCTTCGATTTGACGAAGTGCTGTGATAATATCATTTGTATGTTCAAATGCTTGCCTTGCTTTTTGGATGGAATCTTGTATTTTCTCTTTTCTTGAAAGGGTTTTTTTAAGATCCATTAGGTGCTCATATTCGCCTACTTTTGGGTTTGCGCTTGTGATTTTAGTAATCTCAAATTCTGTCATTTCTTTAAGATTCTCAATCTCGCTTTCTTTAGCGCTTAACTCATTGATCTTGCTCTCCAATGTCCTAAATTCCATAAAATCACTATTAAGTTCTTTTAGATTTTGCGCGTGAGCTTGATTTTTAGTGCAAATCATATAATCTAGCACATTTAAGATGCTTTCACTATCAAGCTCATTGCCACCTCGCGAGTGAATATGCTTGACATATTCCCCAAGCACTTCAATAAGACGTTTTTTGGCAATTGGAGTAAAATTTACAAAATAGCGCACTTTATCCTTTTTGACGATTTTGATATTTAAATCTGCCCCTTCAAGCCCAAAATCCTCTAAAAATGGCTTATCTAAAATCAAATCTATCTCAAGATTTAGTGCATTTGGCTCACGAAGCCCGAAGCAAGCAAGCAAAGATTCCATTAACACGGACTTTCCGCTTCCACTAGGACCACTAAATACATAAAACCCTTTCTTAAAGCTTATATCCACATTCTCAAAAACTGGCGAATGCTCAAGTGTAAATTTCCGTATCAATCCACTCCTCCCCAATTAAATTTCTCTTTTAAAATCATAAAATAATCGCGATTTGGGTGCTGGATTAAAGAAACTTCTTGATTTTGACGCACATATAGCATATCTCCTTTTTTAAATTCTATATGCTCTTGTCCATCAATAAGAATCACGCCATCATCTTCAGCATTAAACTCCAAACTCAAATCATCGCTTACAACCATCGGTCTTTGCGTCAGAGAATGTGCACATACAGGCGTTAGCAAAATCACTTGACAATAAGGATACACAACCGATCCGCCAGCAGATATATTATACGCACTAGAACCTGTAGGCGTGGCGATGATAAGCCCATCTGCACGATATGTATTAAAATATTTGCCATTGATATGGGCGTGAATTTTAATCATCCCATTTGTGCGTGTTTTAGAAATAAAACATTCATTAAGTGCATAAAATACATTATTACTAGATTGTAGCCTGGCTTCTAATAAACGATGAGAATCTAGCTTATATTCTCCTTTTAAAAGCATCTGGATAAAATCCTGCAATTCGCTTGGCTTAATTGCTGTTAAAAATCCTAATATCCCTAAATTTATCCCAAATACTGGAATCTTGCTTCCTACACTTTTTCGCACAGCAGAAATTAAAGTGCCATCACCTCCGATGCTTAAAATGGCATCTACACTATTAAGAATTCTGCTAAAATCTGCACTTAAATCCTCTAGCTTTAGCATTTTAGCTGAATTTCTCTCAAGCATAATTTCAATCCCAAAATGCAAAAAACAAGCAAACATCTCTTTGCAAGATTCTACAAGTTCTGGGCTTTGTGGGCGAACTATGACACCGATTTTTCTAATTGGTTTATTCATTATAAGCTTTCATTTTTAATACCACATTCTAGCATAAAACACGATACTAAAGTTTTAGTCTAATTAAAGATTCTCATCCAAATCTCTAGCAAGGCATAAAACTTTTAAGTAGTCTTATGCTATGGTGCGTTTAGAATTTTTTATCGTTTGATAAGCTTGCGAGATTTGGTTAAATCTATCTTGATAAATTTGGACTGTGCTTTCATCTTTATCTTGCACATTGTCTGGGTGAAAAATCTTTGCTAGCTTTAGATACTGCCTTTTTACACTCTCAAAGTCATCATCATACTTCGCATCAAGCTCATTGTAGCATTTGCGCAATAAATATTCCTCCCTTGTGAGAAATGAGCTACTGGATTCTGCATTATCATATTCAAATTCCAATGCAGTATTGTGGATAATGCGCGAGCTGATTAAATCTATTATTCCGCCCCACATTGCTTGGCTATATCCGCTTCCATCTATGCAAAACTCATTATTTTCTTCATAGATAATTTTATCGCCAAAAAGTGTGCGGATATAACGTTTTGCCACACGGCTATCTTCTCGCAAACGCAAAATAATTTGTTCCAGATTTGCAAGATGTATGCTTACCTTGACTTTTTGTAAAACATCATTTGGGTTAATAATTTTTATACGAATAGGCAAATAGCTATGAGCTAGGATCTCGCTTAATTCGCTACTTTTAGTCTGATTGGCATTGTCTTGACTCTGAAGTGTGGCGTGATAAGCCCAATTGATAAGGTAATCTTTCTTAAAACGATCGCCATCGTCTAAAATCAACAATGAACTTGAGAGGCGATAATGTTTTGAAAAATGCTTTGAAGCATAGCCCATCACTCTCTCTAAAAGTCGCGTGCCCTTAACTAATTCTATTTGAACATAACGTTTATAATAAGTAATATTCATACTACTCCCTACTCCAATTTTCACTAGCCCTTGCCCTTGCCTATTTTAAGTTCTTTAAATACCGAAGTATTTTATAAGTTCGGTATTTTACAAAATTTTTTAACACTTATATTTTGTGGCTATATTACAATAAATTTTATAAAATAAAGTATTTTATTGTAGGTGGCATTAATCTTTAACCCTACAATGACATACTAAATCATAATATAGAATCTAGCCAATTTTTGCAAAATTACATCAAAGAAGCAGAATCTCTAGTTTTCTTGTTTTCAATAAATATTTATTTGGTATAATTCAAGCTTTAATCTAAGGAGTAACTATGGAAAACCAATTTAAATCTCAATTCTACAAAGACAAAACAAGCGAGATTAAATTCCCATATTTTCAAGCAAATTTTAATGGCAAGACTTTTATCGCACCTCAAGATAATTTTAAAAAACAAGCCCATATACCTTCAAGCTTAATCTTTACCCAAGAATCTTTATGCGATGATACGCCACTTTTTACCATAGCTATACCCACATATAAGCGCATTGATACACTGAAAGAAGCTTTAGATTCTGCGCTAAATCAAGACATTAGTAAATATCCAATGGGGGGGGGGGCAAACAGATTCTATAAACACCCAAAATCCTAATATCTCATCGCTGCCTTATGAAATTATAGTCGTAGAAAACTGCGATGACTTTAATACCACCTCAAAGACACAAATCTTTTTAGAATCTCGCTACAAAAACAAAGTTACATATTATAAAAATAATGAGAATCTAGGATTATTTGGAAACTGGAATAGGTGCATAACATTAGCTAAAGGCAAGTGGGTGTGCCTCTTGCACGATGATGATATTTTATTTAGTCATTATCTCAAAGATATGTATAAGGCTGTAAAAATGCTTAAAAATATCGCTTTAATCTCATCTGATGCAGAGCTATTTGGCGAGAATCTAGCCAATGATCCAAACTATAGAGATGTCATCAAAATGCAAAAGTTTAATCAAACCCTGCGAGGCAAAATCAAATCTCTACTTAAAAATATCATTTTTCACAACATTGTCCAAACTTTTGAATTCACGGATGAAACTTGCCATTTTCTGCCTGCCACAAGACCAGCTGCCCTACTTCATAATAAAGAGTTATTTATAAAAGCTGGCGGATATAATCAAGAGTTTTTCCCTATGGATGATATTTATGGAGCATTACGCACAGCAAGGATGGTAGGCATTGCTCATTATAAGGTTACAACAAATGCTAAAAGGGTAGATATTTGCCAAGGTGCTATGCGAGATTTATCTTTAGAATATTCTTTGCAGCACTACTATTTTATAAAAGACTGCCTAAATTATAATGACATCTATAAAAGATATCTGCTTCATATGGTCCTTGAGTGGCCCATAAACAAGCCAAAAGACAAAGACAATGCTGATAGATTCTATAAGAAGTATAATATTAATGTGGATTTTAGCATTTTTGATAAAATAGTGATTCTCATCACAAAGACTAAATTTAGAATCTTGCGAGCCTTACGGAATTCAAGATGGTTTTTTGCCTATGACAAATATCTAAACTAAATTATAATCCGAATATTAATCTAAGTTTGCACAAACCAAACCATCCAAAGAATCTAGGACTTTATATAATCTCTGATGTGCTCAATCACTTTATTTGCTTGACTTATCGCCATTGCTATTGATGCACCTGATTTAAATAAAATATCTCCCACGGCAAACACACCTTTTATCGATGTCTGCAAGCTAGAATCTACTTTTGGGATATTGTTCTCATCAATGGCAATACTGCATTTTTTTAAAAAATCAACCGGCGAAGACCCACCAATCGCATAAATCGCCCTATCAAAAGCCTCAACGCTTCCATCTGTAAAATGTGCATTAACTTTTTCGTTTTCATCGCTTAGGCTTTCAATGTCAATGCCAAGTTTTACTTTAAGCTTGCCACTTTTTATTTGTTTATCTAGCTCACTAGAGTTTGTCTCATTAATGCGCGTAAAGCTCTCACGCCTATAATTTAGCGTCACATCATAGCTATTAGAAAGATCGCAGGCATACTCCACAGCTGAATTCCCACCACCGACTACTAGAATCTTCTCACCTACTTGAATGCTAGAAGCATTATAATTCACCTTGCGCAAAAGGGATGAGGGAACCTTATAGCTTGGCTTATTTGGCTGTCCCATTTTGCCAATGGCAATAATGGCATATTTTGCATAAAATTCCTGATTTCCGCCGGCTTGTATAAGTAGATTTCCGCTTGAGTTTTTCTTGATCGCTTCAATATCTGTGTTATAGCACACCTCAATACCATTACTTTGCAAGAGATTCTCAAACATCTCCAATGTGCTTTCTTTCGTGCCATCGCTAAAATCTATTGCGCCATTTAGCTCGATATGCTCTCCTTTGTAATCCCTATCCACACGCTTGCCATCCTTGTAGAATTTGCGTAATGTGGCATTATGCTCTTTTGTTTTTTCAAACAAAATAACATTTGAGAATCCTTGAGCTTTAGCTTCTATGCAAGCTCCTATTCCGCCAGGACCAGCGCCAATAACTGCAATATCATAAATGTGTTGAGACATTTGCTCTCCTTTTAAAGACATTCTATAGGCAAAATTCAAATCCTCTTCGTTGTCAAAAAGTGCGCCACTTGTCATTTTCAGCGCATCATCAAATTGCCCACTTTTAAGACCCCATAAAAACACAACCAACCCAATTAGCCCAATCGTTATAGAAACAATAAGCATAATGGCAATTACTGGCGTATTCATACCTTTCCTGTGGTTTGTGGATTTGTGCTTGGCATTCTAGCATATTCTTATCTTAAAATATATAATCATACTGCAGTAATAAATAATAAATTTTAGTATGCGCATTATTTGCGACAATATCGGTAAATGGAATTTTAGTGCCGACTTCTATGCGGTGGTTTTTATTAAAAACACCACTTATTCCGATATTGATATATCCTAACCCGCTTTGAATTAGTGGTAAGTCATCACTTGTAGCGACTATGGCATTCACATAATTGACATAACCCAATCCAAGACCAAAATACCCACCCAAGCTCAGATTCTCATTAAAATAATAATGTGCGCTAGAATCTAGATTTAGTCCTAAAAGCGAAGTGACAATCGTATCATCTCCAACGGGTCTAATGCCCATTGTATAGTCTATATATGTGCGCACTCCGATATTGGTTTTAAAGAATTCTGGGAATTGATATTCATAGCCACCGCGTATATTATAGTTAAACACAGAATAAAGCGTCTTATTGGAATCTGACTCTTTAACACTCTCAAAGCCAAGCCCCAAGCCAACTCCAGCGAATATATGATGAGACTGCCCATAAACACTAATCCCACCAGCTAGAATAAGTATATAAAGAAGTTTTCTTGCCATTTTTTTGCCTTGAGCAATTTTATAATCTCTGTGATTTTGGCACACGATAAAATCTTTTAATCTTATCATCAATCGGCGCTAAAACCCTATAAAACACAGGCACTATAAGCAGACTTAAAAACATAGAAACAATAAGCCCGCCAATCATACAGATTCCAATCGCAGATTTTAGCGCAGAACCTTGCCCAAAAGCTAGCGCCAAAGGCAGCATTCCAAACACCATAGCAATTGTCGTCATTAAAATCGGGCGCAATCTTAACTCCCCGGCAAGCAAAATTGCTTCAGATATGCTATACCCTTCCTCGCGTTTTTCATTTGCCACATCAATAAGCAAGGTTGCGTTTTTCCCAACCATTCCGATAAGCAAAATAAGCCCCATTAACGACATTATACTTAAAGGTTGCCCTACAAGCCCAAGTGCAAAAAATGCCCCCGAGAAACTTAAAGGCATCGTAACCATAATAATTACTGGCTCTAAAATAGACTCATAAAGTGCCGCTAGAATCAGATAAATCAGCACAAAAGCCGTAGTCACAGCTATTCCAAAGGCTACTTGTGTCTCAGCAAGATTATCCGCCTGCCCTGTAAATCGATATCCTGCACCTTCCTCTAGCCACTCTGATTTATGGTCTTCTATAGCTTCTAGAACCTTATCAAGAGGAATGCCACTTGGATTCCCATAAATCGTAACGCTTCGTTGGCGATTGTAGCGGTTAATAATTGATGGCGTAAAGGTTTCTTCAAGCTCGACTAAACCGTCAATAAACATCTGATCGCCATTTTGATTGGTAACTTGAATACGCTTAATATCATCAAATGTAATTCTACGCTCATCAGGGACGCGCACTGTGATTTTATACTCCTTGCCATTTTCTCTTTCTCTATAATAGGCAACTTGCGTCTCCCCAGAGAATGCTGAGCTAATGGCTTTGCCTATATCTTGTGCAGTTACGCCATATTTATTAGCATTTTGTCGCAAGATGTTTAAGCGATATTCTGGCTGCATCTCTGATACACTCTCGTGATAATCCACGATCTTACCTTTCAGCGCACCATTAAGCAAAAAGTCTTTAAGTTTAGCCATACTAGAATCTACAAATTTTTGATCTGGAGAATAGATAAATACCTGCAGGTTTGAGTTATCACCACTACCAATTAAAGGCACTTCAGCAGGAATAATCGTAAGCCCCTTAGATTCTGGAATCTTATAAAGCTTTTCATTCATCTCTCTCATCCATACAAATTGATCAATCTTGCGCTGAGGCTTTTCTTTGAGTTTGACATAGATTTTAGATTTGTTAGTGCTTTGGGTTTGTCCATAAGCGACTTGAATGGTTGTAAATTCTACATTCTGTGTATCGTCTTCAATCACTTTCTGCAAGGCTTCAGTTTTATGCTTCATCTCATAAATGCTAATACCAGGATCAGTTTGCACCCAGAAATATGCGTGCGATCGATCCTCTTTGAGCATAAATTCCATACCAATCGCCTTTAGCACGAAAATTGATCCTACAAAAACCACAAAAACCGCTGCTGTAACAAGTGCCTTTTGATTAAGCACGGCTTTTAAGATTCTAGCATAGCTTGTTTGCATCCATACGAAAAATGGCTCGCTTAAATGGTAGAATCTTGATTGCTTAGGGCTAACAATAAGAGAGCTTACCATAGGGATAACAGTCATCACTACGACATAAGAAATCACAATCGCTAATGCAACCGTGATACCAAAGCTCTTAAAAAACTGCCCCACGATGCCTGTCATATTCCCAACAGGAATAAATACTGAAAGTAGCATAGCAGAAATAGCAAAAATAGCAAAAGCAATCTCTCTTACACCTTCATAAGCTGCTTCTCGCTTGCCCATTCCTGCTTCTAGCTTTTTATGGATATTCTCTATTACGACAATCGCATCATCAATGATGATTCCAATGGCAAGCGTGATTGCCATCATTGTAAGCATATTCAAACTAAAGCCCATCATCTCTACAAGCGCAAATGTCCCTAGAATCGAAATAGGAATTGAGATAGCTGAAACAATAGTAATCGTGACATTGCGCAAAAATACAAACACAATGCTTACTGCTAAAAATCCGCCCAAAATCAAGTCAATCTCGATATCGTGCAAAGATTCTCGAATGTATTCTGTGGTATCTAAAAATGTGCGGATATTATATCCCGGGCTCACAGCTTGTATTGTCGGGATGGCTTCATAAACGCCATTTGCGATTTCTACATCATTAGCACCTGAAACTTTTTGCACTTCAAAAATTACGCCGGGCTCATTTCCCAAAGACGCATAAGTCTTATACTCTTCAAGCCCATCTTCAATAACAGCAATATCTCCAAGCATAATGTTTGAAGTAATCTGAATCTCTGCTACATTTTTCACGCCATTTGGATTGGCATCAGTAGTAATCCAGAATTCTTGCGTGTCATTAACGATGCGCCCACCATCAAGCTCAACATTCTCTTGCCCAAGGATTGAAGAGATTTGTGAATAAGTGATTCCATACTTATTCATTAAAGTTGGATCTGGATAGATTTTGATTTGTCGCTCGCGATAGCCATTTAACTGCACACCGCCAACGCCTGAAATCTTTTGTAGTAATGGCTTAACAATATCATTAGAGTGGCGCATAAGCTCTGATGGTGGAACTTTATCGCTGCTTACAAAAAGCGAGATGATAGCCTGCCCATTAGTATCGATTTTATCAATGGCTGGTTTGTAGATATTTGGATCTGTGAAAGTAACAGCTGAAACCTTATTGATGACATCGCTCACAGCTTCGCTCATTGGCTTTTCAAGCTCAAATTGCACAATGACAAGGCTTGCGTTACGCACGCTTGTTGAGGTAACATATTTAAGCCCATCAATGCCTAAAACTTGCTCTTCAACCTTGTCTGTAACCTTACTTTCAATTGTAGAAGGAGAAGCACCCGGATAAGTCGTGCTTACAAGGACTATAGGGAAATCGATATTTGGGAATAGGGCGATAGGAAGCTTTTTTAATCCTAAAACACCAAAAAACACGATTCCTAAAGCAAACATCAATGTTGTTATAGGGCGATTTATGGCAAATTTATACATTCTAGAATCCTTGCTTAATTGCTTGTCTTAATGTAGCCATCGCCAAATAATCCCGGACGCAATGAGTTATCCACCGCAGCTTCTGCCTTTATCTTTCGTGTTTTTTCTTCAATTGCAGGATAGATTTTAATGATAGTGGCTGTTTTTTTTGCTCCTATGCCATCGATAGAGAATTCAAACACATCACCCACCTTCACCTTATTGATATATTTAGAATCAAACTGCAAAACAATTTTTTTATCATTGCTTATAAGCCTAAAAAGCGCCGTGTTATTCGCATTTACACCATCGCCAAGCTCGATTTTCTTCTCAGCTATTACGCCATCAAAAGGGGCGCGCAAAAAACTCTTTTGATATAAAGCCTCGTAGTAATGATAGTCTGCTTCTAGCTTTTTATAGTTTGAATAATGGTTATCTAGGGTATTTTTATCAACAACGTTTTTACTTTTTTGATAGCGCTCATACTGACGCTTTGCGAAGAGATACTGCTCTTTAATAGCTTGAAATTGAGCTTGCTTGTCTTTGTTTGCAAGGATGAGGAGCTGATCGCCTGCTTTGACTGCACTATCGACATCTACGAAGATTTTATCTACGATCCCTGTAGAATCTAACATCAAATTAGAATCTTGCACGGCTTGTATATTAAAAACCGCATATACATCCTCTGCTAATAGCAAAGATCCAGCTAAGGCAATTCCTGCTATTATCTTTTTCATACGCTCTCCTTAAGTCCAGATTCTCTATTTTACGAAATCTTGAATTTGTTGCCCGCTATAAAAGATGTAGTTTGCTTTTTGTAATTCGTAATTATTAAGACTTTGAGAATAGGTCGCTTCAGCGTCATACTTAGTGCTTAATGCGCGTAGATAATCAGTAAAATTCACAAGCTGGTTGCTATATTTCTTACGCACATTATCAAAAGAGGCATTTGCGGATTTCAAGCTTGCTTGGGCGGATTTAATTTGACTTTGGGCAACTTCAATACGCTTGCGATACAGAGCTTCATCTTTATTTTTCTCAGCTTGTTTGTAGGCAAGCTGCTTTTCTTGGGTGAGTTGCCCTAATCTAATATATTGCTTTTGTAAAGTTAAGCTAATATCATCAAGTAGCCTTAAAGTAAATGTTAAGCTTACGACATTACCGTGAGTAGGATACATATAGCTCACATAAGAGGCTATTGAAGGGTCATTAACCCAATCTGGTTTTTGAATATACCAAGTGTAAGTATCTGCAAGCGTAATTGTGGGATAATAATTATATTGCTTGTTGAGGTATTTTTGAGCTTTGATTTGCTCTTTTAGCGAGAGGATATCCATTCTCTCTTGATTCTGCTTAATGGTCGGATTTGATATGTTCTCTCTTATTAAGCCATCAAATTCAAGATTTGTAAGGTATTTAAGCATTAAAATATTTTCCTCTATACTTACGCGCATATCAGCGATTTGATACTCTGTGCTTGCAACTTGAGAGCGCAAAGATTCTAGATCATCGATAGTTGAAAGTCCTGAAGCATAGAGCTTTTCTACACGTTTAGCATCTGATTGAGTGTCTTCAAGCTTATGTCTAAGCGATAAGAGCTGAGAGAGATTATTAAAATAGCTATAATACTGCTGGATGACTTGGAGATAAATCTGCTGTTTAGCATATTCCATATCAGCGACAGATGAGCGGTAGGTGGCTTTTTTCTCACGGATAGAATTAAGCGTGCTAAATCCACTAAACAAATCAAGCTGGAATTGTGCGTGTCCGACTTGAGCAGAGTAGTTTCCTCTTTCTCCATAATTCATTGATCCTGAAATCTTATTGTAGGTGTATTGGTATGCATAATCTATATCAAGTCTTGGCAAAAGGCTTGCTTTAGCTATAGCTACATTTTTTTTGCTTGCTTGAACTTGTGCGATTTGTGCTTGTAGAGAATAGTTGCTATTAGCCGCTTGAAGCAAGTCTTTTAAGCTTACTTTATTTTTAGCTTCCTTAGCGATAGTTTCAATTTGTGTGAGGATATCTTTTGATGAATCAGATTTAAAGTCAATGCCTGAAGTCTCTCCAATAAGATATTCTTCATCATTTTCAGGATTCTCTTTTGTGGATTCTGCACATAAGATTCCACAAAGCAGCAATACATATATTATTTTTTTCATTTAAACTCTCCTAAATATCAACCCACTACCATAGACTTAACTAAACTAAGTGCGTGTAGTGAAATTTTGCAAATTGCGTGGGATTATAATACAAATACTTAAATGAAAGTTAATATAGTTGTATATGCAACTATTTTGTATTATCGCCATATTTGGATTCTACAATAAGATTCTACTAAACGGGCTAATAATCATATTCTATTTTAAGCCTTTTATTTTATAATTGCGCCACAATGGAATCTAAAACAAAAGAGGGAAAATGTCTCAAAAGTGTGTTCTAATCATCACCGATGGCATAGGATATAAGCCAGATTCTCCATATAATGCCTTTTGTAATGCTAAAAAGCCAACTTATGATTGGTTATTTGAAAATGTGCCTTTTAGCCTAATTCATACTTATGGCGAAAGTGTGGGGCTTCCACAAGGGCAGATGGGTAATTCTGAAGTGGGGCATATGAGCATTGGCTCTGGGCGTGTGCTATATCAAGATTTAGTGCGTATCAACAAAAGCATTCAAGATGGATCGCTTCAAGGTCATCCCTTGCTAAACCAAATGGCACAAAATGCTAAAAACATCCACCTGCTTGGGCTTATGAGCGATGGTGGTGTGCATTCACATATCACACATCTTATAGCCATTGCAAAGATATTTGCAGATAATAACAAACAAGTGTTTTTACACCTAATCACTGATGGTCGTGATGTTTTACCAACATCAGCACCAGATTTTTTACAAATCATAGAAAAAACGTGCCTAGAATCTAATGGAAAAATCAACATCGCCAGCATTTGTGGGCGCTATTACGCAATGGATCGAGACAAGCGATGGGAGCGCATACAAGAAGCTTATAATTTGCTAGCTTTTGGGGAGCCAAAGGCAAAATCTAGCGCATTAGAATACATTCAAGATTCTTACAACAAAGGCATTACAGATGAGTTTATAAAGCCTGTGAGCTTTGGTTTTAGCGGATTTGATGAGAATGATGGGCTTATTATGACTAATTTTCGCTCTGATCGTGCGCGTGAGATTATTAGCGCGCTAGGCGAGGTTGATTTTAGTGAGTTTAAGCGAAGCAAAAGATTTAAGCATATCATTACGATGTGCGAGTATGATGAGAAGTTTAGCTATCCTATTTTGTTTGAAAAGCAAAAGCCGAGCAACACTTTAGCTGAGATTCTAGCGCGAGAAGGCAAAAGTCAAGCCCACATCGCTGAGACAGAAAAATATGCTCACGTGACATTCTTTTTTAACGGCGGGATTGAAGAACCTTTTAAAAATGAAAGACGTGTGCTTATCCCTTCACCAAAGGTTAAGACTTATGATTTACAGCCGCAAATGAGTGCGCCTGAAGTGTCTCAAGCAGTGCTGGATTCTATGCAAAATGGCGATGATTTTATCATAGTAAATTTCGCTAATGGCGATATGGTCGGACATACGGGCAATTATAATGCTGCGGTTTTAGCGGTTGAAGCGGTGGATAAAGAGCTTGGTAGAATCTTTGAGCTGGCTAAAAAGCTTAATTATGCTATTGTTTTGACAAGCGATCACGGAAACTGCGAAGAGATGCAAAATGAGCAAGGTGAGATTCTGACAAATCACACAACCGGTGATGTGTGGTGCTTTATAATGGCTGAGGGCGTGAGTGAGGTTAAAAGCGGCGCGCTTAATAATATTGCGCCAAGTGTGCTTAAGATTATGGGGATTGATATTCCTAAAGAGATGGATTGCGCGCTGATATGAAACAAATTCACCTTTGGGTAATCATTTGATAGATTGAAGATTTTTCGGAAAGCACGCACACGATGTGCGCTAACCTCATAAAAACAAAGTTTTCTTTAGAAAAATCTTCAATTACATATTGCTAGAATCTTTAAGCCTTTTTGGCTATAATGCCTCACTCATTAGAATCTAGGAGAGAATAATGCTACTTTTCACGCCAGGACCAACGCCAGTTCCAGAATCCATTCGCCTAGCTATGGCACAGCCTACATTACATCACAGGACACCAGAGTTTGAAGCGATTTTTGCCAAAGCACGAGAAGGGCTTAAAAATCTCCTTGCGATGCCTGAAGTCTTGATGCTTGCAAGTAGCGGAAGCGGTGCTATGGAGGCAAGCGTATTAAGCTTAACTAAAAATAAGCTTTTATATGTGAATTGCGGGAGATTTGGCGAGCGATGGGGGAAAATCGCTAAAGCACACAATATCCCACACACCGAAATAAAGCACGATTGGGATACGCCAACAAGCGTAGATGAGGTATTAGAGGTATTAAGGGCAGATTCTAGCATTGATACAATCGCTGTTCAAGTATGCGAATCTGCTGGGGGACTGCGCCAGCCAGTAGAGCAAATCGCAAAAGCCGCAAAAGAGCTTTACCCAAATATAACAATCATTGCTGATGCGATCACGGCTATGGGCGTAGAACACATTGACACGACACATATTGATGTGCTTATTGGTGGGAGTCAAAAGGCTTTTATGCTACCGCCCGGAATGAGTATTTTAGGGCTTTCAAATCAAGCCATAAGCATTATTGAGGAGCGCAATGTCGGGCTTTATTTTAACCTAGCCATTGAACTTAAAAACCAGCGCAAAAACACAACTGCTTGGACAGCACCAACAACGATAATCACTGGATTAGCAAGCTATTTTGAACTTATACAAAATCAAGGTGGCATAAAAACAATTTATGAAAACACTCAAAAAATCGCCCTTGCCACGCAAGCGTCCCTAGAAGCACTAAATCTTAAAATTTATCCAAAAGCTAGATCATTAGCGATGAGTGTAGTTTATGATGAGATAAATGCACTAAACATACGCAAAGAGCTTAAGAATCTTGGTGTAAATGTAGCAAGCGGACAAGATCACATCAAAGAAAAAATCTTTAGAATCAATCATATGGGCTTGATTCCAGTTTATGAGGCAAGCTGGGTGGTTAATGCTGTGGAGATAAGCTTAGATAGGCTTAAAATACGCAAGTTTGATGGACTTGCAAATAGGGTATTTTTAGAAAATTATTATAGCAACTAATGTATTACTCATATAACGATTTTTTAGGAGATATAAAACTACTTCAAAGTAAGGTTCAAGCAAGCATTGGAACCCCAAAGGCTCTTTTACATATCATAAGAGGCGGTATGACAATGAGCCATATGCTTGCACTCTCTTGGAATATACGGGAAGTGTATGGGGTTAATGCCATATCTTATAGTGATAAAAAACAAGATAACCTCATCATAAAAAATATCCCAAAAATTCAAGATGATATAAATGAAATCCTTATCCTTGATGAAATTATCGATAGTGGTAAGACCCTATATGCCCTTATTCAAAAACTTCAAGCAATCTATCCTGATAAGCGCTTTTTTAGCGCAGTGATTTTTCAAAAGCGAAATACAATGATTAAGGCAGACTTTTTCGTAAGGGAAGCGACTGAATGGATTGATTTTTTTTGGGAGGTGGATATGCTCTCATCAAAGAAGTCTAAATGAGCCTAAAGCTACATCTAATTTCACTTGGTTGCACGAAAAATCTTGTCGATAGCGAAGTTATGCTTGGGTGCTTGGGAGAATATGAAGTGAGCCAGAATCTAGCAGAATCTGATGTGATTATCATCAATACTTGCGGATTTATACAATCTGCCAAACAAGAAAGCATCAAAACAATCCTAAATGCCGCAGAATCTAAAAGGAAAGATTCTATACTGGTTGTAAGCGGATGTCTAAGCGAGCGTTATGCTAAAGAATTAGAAGAACAAATGCCTGAAATTGATATTTTAATTGGCGTGCGCGATTATGATAAGATTGACTCTTTCTTGCGCCAAAAGCAAGATGAAAAGCAAGCTATAAAAGTAACTTCAACTCCGCTGCACAAAGATTCTCTAAAAAGAAATTTCTCTACCCAAGATAAAATTTTCCTAGCTACGCAAAATCATAAACGCATAATCGCAAACTCCACAACTCACGCTTATATCAAACTTTCAGAAGGTTGTAATCAGCAATGCTCATTTTGCTCAATCCCAAGCTTTAAGGGCAAACTTCAATCAAAAAGCATAGATTCTATTTTGCAAGAAGTGGAAATTTTAAGCGTGCAGGGATTTATTGACTTTAGCTTCATCGCGCAGGATTCTAGCTCATATCTTAAGGATTTTGGTATAAATGATGGACTAATCGCTCTTATTAAAGCTCTAGATTCTAGCAAACTCATTAAAAACGCTAGAATCCACTATCTCTATCCCACAAGCACATCTTTTAAGCTAATTGATACGATAGCAGAATCTAGCGTGGTGCAAAATTACTTTGATATCCCAATCCAGCACATAGCAGATTCTATGCTAAAAAGAATGCGGCGCGGGATGAACGAAAAGGATCTTTTAGCACTTTTAAACCACATCAAGCAAGTGCCAAATGCGTTTTTGCGCTCTAGCATAATTATCGGGCATCCAGGAGAGAGTGATGAGGAGTTCTCAAGGCTTGTGGATTTTATAAATGAAGGGATTTTTGATAGGCTAAATATCTTTGCGTTTTCTTCAGAGGAAGGCACGCTAGCAGATTCTATGCCTAATAAAATCCCTACAAAAATCATCAATTCTCGCATAAATGCCATCAATAAAATCCTAAAATCCCAAGATAAAGCCAGATATAAGCAAATGATCGGACAAACATATGAAGTCATAGTTGAAAGCAAAAGTCAAATAAGCGAATTTTTCTATAGTGCGCGTGATGTGCGCTGGGGTGTGGAAGTTGATGGAGAGATTTTGATAAATGATATAGAGCTAGATTCTAGCGATGCAAAATCTTACATTAAAAATGGATTTTATACTGCGAAAATCACAGATTATAAGCAAGGATTTTTGTTTGGGAAAATTATAGAATAGATTTGCAGGCAATTCAGCTTTGAGTGATAAATCGTTGATTGCCATAAATTCGCCTTTGGGTAACATTGAAATGTTTTTGAAAAATTTGAGGACTCACTTACGCTTGAGTCAAGCTCATCACCAAATTTTTCAAAAGGCTATAAATGATGTTTTTTGCAAAGCAATACGCAAAACAAAGCCGAAGGCGCAGTTTCTTTAGTAAATGCTAGAATTTTCGTTTCAGTTTTAGAATTTTAAAACAAGTTCAGAATCTAGATTCTGTAGTCTATGCTAAATTATAGGCTTAATGCATTAGATAAATCATTGTTGGCTAAGTGTGTAATTTAGCAGATTCCAGATTCTATAGCGCTCTCTACTTTCTGCTTGGCTTGCTCTA
>CBCPND010000065.1:0-4835 GCA_965120395.1 uncultured Helicobacter sp. | reverse complement strand
TGTAGAATTTAAAATCACACTTAAAATAATTCTAAGATTTGAGATGAGAAATCGTTGCTTTTAAGGAAGCAAATAATAAAAAAATTATAAACACTAACCTTACAGAATTTAAATTTTTCAAAAACTCTACCATTTTTGTGATAAGCAAAAATCAATTCAAAAATTTTGTGCAAAGTGCTAAAATTAAATTATTTTACATTATTTTTATCACTCGCCTAGCACAGCATTTCCCAGATATCTAGCAGTTTTGTGTCCGCTGGTAAATGTCATAGGTTTCATTGGATTATAAAGCTTTGTTACAGAATCTTGCGAGAATTTATCACCGCATAAATCCTCACGAACGAAAAACGCATTCACGCCATTTAGATTTGTCGCTACAAGGTTGTAGCCTTTTGTTTTTCCTAGATTTACTAATGATTGCAATGATGCACCATGATTATCTGTGCCATCCCAAATGTGTGTCGGATTATAAGGCATAATCCATTCCATTGGTGGAGGGAACTTTGCATTAAATTCTATGACGACAACGCGCGGATTGATGTTGTTAATAGCCTTGAAAACATAATAATCATTCCCATCAATATCAATAGATAGCAAATCAATTTCTTTAATCTCCACAGCCTTAGTTTGAGCCAAAAGATCGTTAATATTTTCTACTGTGATAAATTCATTAAGGAGTGTGAGGCGATTTTGTGCCAATGGAAGCTTAAAATTCTCCCTAATAGCCTCACAATAGTGCTTACTTCCTTCTATAAAGACGCCACTCCAGCCTTGCAAAAGCAAAAAGTGAGAATTGCACTCTAACCCATCTTGCACGCCAAATTCAATAAAAAAGCGATTGCTCATGCCTATACGTCTAAAAATCTCAGCCAATATCCCATCTTCATCATTTTGACTATAAACTTTATAGCCAAAAGGCTCTAGCCTTTTTGGATCGCTATATTTTTGTTGATTTAATGAAAGTTCAAGGCTTCGTTGTAAGTGTTTAATCTGATCTCCGATGTTATTTTGACTTTGGATAATGCCTCCTAGAATCCCAGACACTGCCCATTGCAATGATTTCTTAAATCTCTTAATTGCGCTCATTTGCTCCCCTTTATAAAATATTACAAATCAATGATTTGCGAAAAACTGGCTAATTGTAAAAAAAAAAAAACGATTTTTGTCAAGATAGAATCTGGTATTTTTATCAATAATTTATGATTTCATAAAGTTATGTCTTAATAAAACTGCTATACAATTCCTAAAATTTAATGCAAAGCTAAAAGGATTAAAATGCTACAAACAATCAATCTATCGATGCGCTACCCGACAAAAAAGCTTTTTGAGAATGTCAATCTCAAGCTAGATTCTGGAAAGCGATATGGGTTAATTGGCGCAAATGGCGCAGGGAAGAGCACATTTTTAAAGATTCTAAGCGGTGTGAATGAAGCAAGTTCAGGCGAGGTTGTCATCGCTTCAGGCGCGAAGCTTGGCGTGCTAGGACAGGATCAGTATGCCTTTGAGAATCTAAGCTTAAAAGATGCCGTTTTGATTGGCAATAAGCGGCTGTATGATGCGATCAAGAGAAAGGAGCATTTGTATATGAGTGCGGATTTAAGCGATGAGGCGGTGAATAATGAGCTTGGCGAGCTTGAGATGATTTGCGCTGAAGAAGATCCGATGTATGAATGCGAGGTTGTCATTGAGAAGATTTTAGAGGATTTAGGATTCCCTACAGATACGCATAATGAGCTTATGAGCACGCTAACGGGAGGCGATAAGTTTAAGATTCTACTTGCGCAAGTGCTTTTCCCAAAGCCAGATATTTTGCTTCTTGATGAGCCCACAAACAACCTTGATTTGCCTTCAATTGCGTGGCTAGAAGAGAATCTAAAGCGACATAATGGCACAATGGTTGTAATCTCGCACGATAGACATTTTTTAAACAGCGTTTGCACGCATATTTTGGATATGGATTTTGGCGGTGTGCGCGAGTTTAGCGGGAATTATGATGATTGGTATATCGCCTCAACCTTAATTGCCAAGCAGCAAGAAGCCGAGCGCAATAAAAAACTTAAAGAAAAAGAGGAGCTAGAGAATTTCATTCGCCGCTTTTCTGCTAATGCTTCAAAAGCCAAGCAAGCTACTTCGCGCCAAAAACAGCTTGAAAAGCTAGACATTCAAAATCTAGCAGTAAGCTCTAGGCGCGATCCGAGCATTGTTTTCAAGCCAAATCGCACAATTGGCAATGAAGCTTTAGAATGTGAAAATATCTCAAAAAGCTATGGTGATAAAAAGATTCTACAAAATGTTAGCCTTAAGATTCTGCCCAGTGATAAAATCGCACTAATTGGCGCAAATGGCGTAGGTAAAAGCACGCTTTTACAGATTCTAGTTGAAGAGCTAAAGCCAGAAACTGGTGCTATAAAGTGGGGTGCGACCATTGAGAGAAGTTATTTCCCGCAAAATGTAAGCGAAGAGATAAAGGGTGAGGAGAGTCTTTATGAGTGGCTTAGGGGATTTGATAAGAAAAGAGAATCTAGCGAGATTAGAAATGCACTTGGTAGAATGCTCTTTAGCGGAGAAGAGCAAGAGAAGCCCATAAATGCGCTAAGTGGAGGTGAAAAGCATAGAATGGTATTAAGCAAGATTATGCTTGAAGGGGGGAATTTCTTAGTGCTTGATGAGCCGACAAATCACTTAGATCTAGAATCCATAATCGCACTTGGCGAGGCGCTGTATAAGTTTAGCGGTAATGTGATTTGCGTAAGCCACGACAGAGAGCTAATTGATGCGTATGCAAACCGCATAATCGAGCTTGTGCCTCAAACTGATGGCGCGGCAAGGGTTATAGATTTTCGCGGAAGTTATGAGGAGTATTTGGAATCTAGATTTTGATCGCAAAAGACTTAAATTGCGATAAGTTGCAAACCCCTTTAGAATCTATATTTTTTAAGTTATCCGCGAGTTCGCATTAGTAGTTTTAAATTTCTTGGATTCTGAAATCTATTCCAACAAAATAGTAAATATATCATTTATCTTCACAGCCACTACCAAGCAATGCTACAATGCAAAAATGACCACATAATACCTTTAATGTTTAAGCACAGAGGCATTGTATCATTTTTACTTAAGCTTTTTATAAAAAACCTATCAAGGATTATCAAACTTTTCAAGAATCTTACAAGTCCCAAAAAATCTAAAAATCATAATGCACCCAAACATATGAATGACTTCTATCAGCGACATTGCGTGGAGTACCCGAAGTTGAAGTGCCTGAAGTGTCGGAACCATTTGCACCAACCTTATAGCCAGCTTTTGTAATGTCATTAAACCACTCTAGCTTCGCGCCAAATGATAAATGTTTGTCAAACTTATAGCTGATATTTGCGGCAATACTGCTTTCACGACTTCTTGTAGAATCTGTATATCTCCCCACAAGACGCCAATTAAGCTTATCATCAAGATGCACTCCACCTATGAATAGATACGGTGTAATAGCATCCATCCCGATCATATCGCTAATCGAACGTCCTAAGTCATAAGAAGTAGCTGTCCAAAAATCAACGACAGAAAGCACAGGATTCCCAATTGTCCCGATATATGCATTTGCATTACCAAAATTCTTATAAAGTCCTAAACCAAAGTTATAATTATTTATATCAAATCTCTGATGAATATAAAGATGCTGCGTATATTCTTGCACTGGATCCCCATAGCGATATTTGCCAACAACCCTATCATTATGGATTGGATTCATAAAATTAATCATCGTTTGAGACCTAAAGCCATTTTTCTTAAATCCTCGATTCGTATCGTATTTGAAGCACAATGCTGGGGCTGTATATGTGCCTGGAGAAAAATAAATAAATGGAATAATATCAAATCTACTAATTTCATAAGTCAGCTTAAAGGCATGGATTCCATAATTTGCAAATCTCCCACCACTAGTAGTATATCCTCTTGGAGAGCTAAAATCAACAAGCCACATTCCATCTGCAAATGCCCTCCCATATGAGCTAAACCACCAAAACTTAAGAGACTGAGAATCACTAATGCGAAGTCTTGTGGCAAACTCAAAGCCTTGTGTGTATCCACTCATATATTCTGCGCTTGATAGATAGCGACCACCCTTAAATTCAAAGCTTATTGCTGAAGTATCAAAATCCCCATAAGTATAGTCCAAATACGCATTATTAATTACATAAAGACGCAATGTCTCAGCTTGGTTTCCATCATAACCTCTCCAAAGTCCTATATATTCCCTATTAGCACTATTTGGACCTAATGGATCATTTATGCTCGTAGAATCCACAATCATAGAGCCAGCAGCGATACTAAGCCCATAACTCAACTTATGGTTTTCTGTATTTTTAGATAAAATCCCGCCATATATCCCAATGTTTCCTACTACATTTACAAAACTATCTGTTGGATACACTCCATTAGTCTCATCAATACCCTGATTGTTAAAGCCAATTTTGCTGAAGGCTTCAAGCCATCCTGCATATTTAATATCAAATGCATTGAGTGATTGGAATAAAATCATACCTAACATAATATTTAAAACTATTTTTTTAAGCTCATTTTGCCTAGATTTACCACCACAGAAAGCCTCAAGAGCCTTTTTTAACTCTCTATATTTTCCAATTCTTGGGAATCCAATGATCTGACACATTTTTAATCCTTATTTTAAGATTTTAGAATATGCTATTTTATAAGTTTTTCATAAACACAATATGTGTTTTTATAATTTTTATTAAAAATTAGCTCTGTTTTCATAGTGTATTGTTCTTTAAAATAATTCAAATGCAAGGAATATGAACTACTATTTTTTTAAAGACATTTGGTCT
>CBCPND010000064.1:0-5892 GCA_965120395.1 uncultured Helicobacter sp. | reverse complement strand
CACAGCACAACGTATTACAGCAAATGTAGATTATCTATTTGACTTTGTTAATGCAGAATCATCTAGCTTTGGGCTATTTGGCGGAATCTTTGTAGGCTATCACGAATATGCTTACACTTCAGAAGGAAGAAATACATATAATTACAGATATACTTATTTCTCAGGTGGTGTAGGCTTTGGCTTTAATGTGGGGCTTGCAGCGACTTTAGCAAACCATCATAGAATCGAATTTGGTGCTAAGATTCCAGTCGTAGGACCAAGCAAAAAAATAGATAGTACCTCCGATTATAATATTAAATACGCAAGTGTTAATGTCGGCTATTCTTTTGTATTCTAAACTAATTAAATCCTAATCATCTAAATGGATTAGGATTTGATAAAAAACTCCGATAGAAAATGTTTGCTTATCACTTTGGTGAAATGCTTAAGCCTTGATTCTTAGATTCTAGGCTTTAGGCGTTGATTTTGTATTCTAGATTCTTTATATTTTAAGCTTCTATTTTGTATTTCTTTAAAAGAATAGTAATGAAAGCGTATGAAATATAAGATAAACCCACCCACATTTAAGCAAAATTTGTAAAATATCACATTTTAAAACGCGCGCGCAATCTTAGATAACGCAAAATCTTAATAACAGGAGCAATTGTGGAATTAGAAATTATAGGCTTTATAGCTGTTGGGCTTATCTCAGGAATAGCGGCTGGATTCTTTGGCATTGGAGGTGGGATAATTATTGTGCCAATGATGTTTTTATTTGGCTTATCCATACATAATGCCATTGGGGTCTCCATTCTGCAAATGGTTTTTTCATCTGTTTTTGGTTCGATGTTGAATTATTATAAAAAGCTTCTTGATTTAAGAGATGGGATCTTTATTGGAATTGGAGGGTTGATTGGGGCGAGCTTTAGCGGGCTTGTGCATAGGATATTGAGCGAAGTAGCATTGGGGGGATTGTTTTTGGCATTGACTATTATTGCCTTTTATCGCTTTGTTTTTAAAATCAAGCCTCAAGCCAACCAAACGCCAACACTTGCCTTATGGAGCAAAAACCTCATCCTCATTGGCGCTGGAATCTTGACAGGTGTATTTGCTATTTCTTTAGGTATTGGTGGGGGATTGCTTATTGCGCCGATTTTGGCATATTATTTGGGCTATAGTTCAAAGCAGGTTGTGCCATTGTCGCTGTTTTTTGTGATTTTCTCATCAATCTCTGGCGTGCTCTCACTCTATCATTCAGGAATTATCAATAACGATACTTTGCGCATCGGCACATATATTGGTGTCGCATCGATTTTTGGGGTTAGTGCTGGAATCTATTTTATTAACATAGTTTCAGCTAGATTCCATCGCATAGCTTTGGTTTGCATTTATGCATTTGCTATTTGTATGACAAGCTTAGAGCTTATAAAAAAATGGCTACATTTTCATTAAATCTTGATTTTGTCTTTAACATTTTCAATATAATTCAAAATCCCAAAAAGGATTTTTTATAAAGGAGCTTTTATGAAAAATATCAACTTGGATTTGTAGTAGCAAGATTTTTTTATTGGCTCTATTAAATTATCCCATTAATTTTGCGAAGTGAAAACCATAAAATACTTAAATTACCTTATTGCTAAAAGGCAATGATTTTATATATTTTTTTATAAACTCAAAATCAAGCTATAACAATACACATATAGAGATCAAGCTTTTATCGTTTAAAATTAAGTAGTTCTTTACTATTTTTTATTTTGATGATAAAATCATTTTAAGTAATCTCGAGGAACAAAAATGTCTCAAATTTCAGCTTATAAAGCTTTTATACAAAAAATTCAAGAATTAAATTTGAATAATTGCAATAAAGGAACAATCTTTGAAAAAATATCAATAGCAAATGGCTTAAACGCTACTCTTTGCTTGTATAAAATGTTGCAAATGGTGCAGTACTAAAAACGGAGTTGTGAGAATAGTGTATAATATATTTAGGAGATAATACTATGATATGCGAGACTATAGGTTTTAAGAAAAATCATCAAAATAAAACAAAAAAAATATCGCGATGTCAGAATCATATTTCATCGATTAAACCAGTAAGTAAAAACTCTAAATTGGATTCTATAGATACGAATGGTCACTACTTAAATATCATTTTAGATAAAAGCCAGAAATATCTTAAACAAACTTTTAACCAAAAACAATACAAAGAATTTTTAAATCTTATTAAGCCCATATATGCCTTAGATTCTACGCAAGAGATTGTAAAGGCTTTTGAAAAAAGCTATTATGATTTTGTAAAAAAATGTTACCAAGAAACTTATCCGTACAATAAAGATTTAGAATCTTTTTTAGAATTTATGACAAAAAATATTATAAAAATTAGCAAAAACCCAAAGCCCCATAAAGATTCTATACAAACACAAAAGATTATATGGGGCGATTGTCTTCAGGTTTTAAAAGCTATGAAAAGTGAATCTATAGGGGCTATGGTTACTTCGCCTCCATATTACAATGCTAGAGATTATGCACAGTATAAAAATTTACAAGAGTATTTAGACTTTATGGAAGAAGTATTAAGAGAGTGTTATCGAGTGCTTGATAACCACCGTGTTTTTGTTTTTAATGTGGGTGATGTGTTTGATAATGACAATCTATTCAGTACTTCAACTTGGGGAAAAAGACGCTTGCCATTAGGGGCATATTTCATCACACTTTTTGAAAAAATAGGCTTTAGTTTCGTTGATGATATTATTTGGGATAAAGGTCAAGTGCAAAGTCAAAGACATAAAAATGGCGATAAGCCTTATCCATATTACCAATACCCAATGAATTGTTATGAGCATATTTTGGTTTTTCATAAACATAGATTAGATTCTACTCGTTATCCTTGTCCTGTGTGTGGTTGCTTGCAAGTAAATGGTAATGCCTATACAGAAAAAGGGCTTAAAAGCTGGGAATGTAAAAATTTAGATTGTTTTGAGCGTAGCGCAGCAAATCGTGGCAAGAGATTTTCAGCAAAAACATATTTCACACAAAATGAAAGATTTACCAAGGATAGCAAGATTGATAAAGATTTTATCTATTCGTGGAGACGAGATATAAAAGCTATAAATCCCGTGATAAAGATAAATTCGAAAGGACAAAATATATTAGGACACACTGCACCTTTTCCTAAAGAGATTCCAGAATTTGCAGTTAAAATGTTTAGCTATAAAGGTGAAAGGGTGCTAGATCCATTTGCTGGGATTGGAACTAGTATAAAGGTAGCAAGCGAGCTAGGTCGCATTGGCATAGGCATTGAGCGAGATATTAAACTTCAAGAAAGTATGTATAAATTTTTAGGTGATCAAAAAAAACTTTGGGAGTATAAGTATGAATGAAATAGAAGAAGACAAGAAAAAACAAGTTATTGGGTTGTATGGAGAAATGCAATTAGCCATGAGACTGCATGCCAATGGCTGGCAAGTACATAGAAGTTATATAGATGAGGGTATAGATTTTGTTATTTCAAAATATTATTGCAAAAAATGTCAGAAATTTAGCAATCAGTTTATACGACGAGAATCTTTTAAAGGAAAAGGTTACAAATGTGTGACTAACCTTTGTGAGTTTTGCAAAATACAAAGGCTTGATATTGTAACTAAATATCTACAAGTTAAAACAAGCGAAGGCAAAGATAAAGAAAAAAATGGCAAGATTATAGAAGATGAGAGAGACTTTAGCTTTCATCCTAAAATCCGTTATGATATGGATAAGAATGTATTTTATGTGTGGATTGCAGTATTTGCGGATAACAAAAATATAGAATCCAGCAAGATTCACTATTATATTTTTCACTCAAGTGATGTAGAAAAATTTGATAATATAGCATTGCCTACCTACCAAATCACAGATAATCAAAAAACAACTTTATGTATAAATGTAGATGGTAAAGTGCTAAATCAGGGTAAAAAATATAACTATGAATGCTTTAAAGAATTTCATAATAATTTTGCTTTGTTAGAAAAATTATAAGACTTTAAAAGATATCTTTTTGATATGATATTGTTGCAAGATAACTTGGCTTTGTGTGTGATGGACGTTATTTGTTTTCACAAAGAAGTCTAGAATCTTGCAATTTAGATTTTAGATTTAATGAGTTTATAAAATCATTGCCTTTAGCAATAAGGTAATTTACGTATTTTATGATTTTTATTTCGCAAAATTAATATTTAATCAAGAACAGAACTAAAAAAATTCTAGCTCACTTTACTCAACCGTTACAGACTTCGCAAGATTTCTTGGCATATCTACATCATTGCCAAGCCTTATGGCAATCTCTAGTGCTAATAGTTGCAGCGCAACCATCATAGAGAAAAACTCCTCCATATAGCTTTGTGCTTTTGGGATTAAAATCATATCATCAGCCAGCGCGAAATTCTCTTGGCAAATCGCACAAATTGTCGCATCGCGCGCGCTTAATTCCTCGACATTTGAAGAGATTTTATCAAACAATAAATGCTTTGGCATCAGTGCCACTGTGAAAAGATTAGAATCTACAAGCGCGATTGGTCCGTGCTTCATCTCTCCACTTGCATAGCCTTCTGCGTGAAGATAGCTAATCTCTTTAAGCTTTAGCGCACCCTCAAGTGCTAAAGGATAAAATACATCTCGTCCGATAAAAAAGAACCCGTGCCCGTGTAAATAGCGCTTTGAGAGCCTTTTAATGCGCTCGTGCAGGCTAGATTCTACCTTTGTAGCAGAAATAGCGCCAACCATCGCTCTCTCTTCACTTAACAAGCCCTTCTCATCAATCACGCCTTTATGTTTGCCAAAAAACACACTTAACATCCAAAGCACCATAACTTGCGTAGCAAAGGCTTTCGTGCTTGCCACGCCCTTTTCGATTCCCGCGCGCGTTAAAATCGTATAGTTAGATTCTCTAACAATTGAGCTATTATCGACATTACAAATGGCTAGAATCTTAAGCCCTTGCGCTTTGGCAAGCTTTATGGCTTCTAAAGTATCGGCTGTTTCGCCACTTTGAGATATGGCAATAAAAAGTTCATTTTTACGCAAAATTGGTTTTGCGTAGCGAAATTCGCTAGCGATTGTTACATTTGTGCGGATTTTTGCTTTGCGCTCTAAAAGATATTTGCCTACAAGCCCGGCATTATAGCTTGTCCCACACGCACAAATCGTAATCTCATCAAATTGATTAAACAAGTCTTTATCAATCTCATCAAACTTCACATCACCTTCGCCAACCCTGCCCATCATCGTTTCAAGCAAAACGCGCTCTTGTTCATAAATCTCTTTTTCCATAAAATAGCGAAAGCCTTCTTTTTGCGCGAAGGTTTTATTCTGCGGGAGTGAGACCTTTGGGCTTAAGCCCTCAAATTCGCTAGAATCTCCAATTACGTCATCTTCAAGATATACAACCTCATCTACAAGTCCAATCAAAGGCGCATCCGATGAGCCAAAATAGATTCCATCCTTGCCCTTGCCGATGATAAGAGGTGCTGTGTGCTTGGCATAAAAAATCACATTAGGTTCTAGCTTTGTGATAAGCAAAATCGCAAAAGCTCCTTTTAGTTGCTTGATTGTTTGTTCAAAAGCTTGTTTTGGGGGGAGTGTTTTTGCGTGCTCTTCGAATAGATGCACGATAATTTCTGTATCTGTCTGGCTTAAAAAATGATGCCCCTTTTGCAAAAGAGAATCCTTGATTTCTTTATAATTCTCAATGATTCCATTATGCACCACACAGCTAAATTCTCCAGAATGTGGATGCGCGTTAATCTCTGTTGGCTTACCGTGAGTCGCCCAGCGCGTATGTCCGATCGCTACGCTAAAACCACTTGAACTAAAATGCTCCATCTTATGCTCTAGATTCTTAAGCTTGCCTACAGCTTTAAATGAATGCAAGGTATCATC